>NZ_QTVH01000034.1:0-20053 GCF_003435975.1 Clostridium sp. AF36-4
GAAAGGAGAATAATCCATTACCCTCAAAAGAGGATAATTGGATTATACGTGAATAAAATGAGCAAAAACCCAACTGCCTTACCTCCTTGGGAATCTATGCTAAAACGTATTGTATGGAAGCAATTAGGGGATATTCAGAACAAAAAAATACTTGACTTTGGCAGTGGCATAGGAGTAACAGCGGATTACTTAGGGAAAAACAATGATGTTATTGCTATTGAACCAAATGAGGAAAGTGTGGCGGCACGGTGGACAAATAATCAATACACGCAAATGATTGGAAGCGTGGATAGACTGTGTGAATTTGCGGATGAAACCTTTGATTTTATTATCTGTCACAATGTATTAGAGTATACAGAAGATAGAGCAGATATTGTCAGAGAGTTTGCTAGAGTTTTGAAACCACATGGGAAAATTTCAATTGTAAAGCACAATCGGGCAGGGAGAGTAATGCAGATGATAGTGCTTTTAAATGATTTTGAAAAGGCAAATAGTTTGTTGTCGGGAAATGATGGAATGGCATCAAAGTATGGAGCGATTCATTATTATGAAGATGCGGATATAGAAAATTGGTGTCCTGAGCTTACAATTACGCAGACACGCGGTATCAGGACGTTTTGGGACATGCAGCAGAATCAGGAGATCCACAAAGATGCTGGCTGGCAGGAAAAAATGATAGAAATAGAGATGCGTGTATCCGACAAGAAAGAGTATCAGGATATCGCTTTTTTTCACCATTTGATACTTGCGAAAACCAATTAAAAGAGAGCAATACCCCCATTGACAAAACCCTCAATTCATGTAAAGATGAGAGAAACCCTTTCCGAACGGCAAGGGCAAAATGTAAAATTGGAGGACAAAAAATGAAAGTAGCAGCAGCTTATGAAAATGGAGAGGTTTTTCAGCACTTTGGTCATACCAAACAGTTCAAAGTGTATGAAATAGAGGATGGTAAAATTGTGTCATCTGAAATTGTAGAAACAAATGGACAAGGTCACAGTGCTTTGGCAGATTTTTTGCATGAACAGGCGGTTTCTACTGTGATTTGCGGAGGCATTGGCGAGGGTGCGCTAGCTGCGCTCACAGAACAGGGAATTGAGCTGTTTGCCGGTGTCAGTGGACAGGCAGATGAGGCAGTAGAAAAATATATCAAAGGGGAACTTATTTCTACCGGTGCCAATTGTGATCATCACGGTGAAGAAGGTTCCTGCGGCGGACACGAAGATGGCGGATGTGGTTCTGCATGCGGAGGCGGTTGTGGTGGCTGTCATAGTAAACCACCTTTTGAGGGCAAGAATGTAGGAAAGACGATGAGGGTACATTACAAAGGTACATTTAATGATGGAACGCAGTTTGATTCTTCCTACGACCGTGGTGAGCCGCTGGAGTTCGTTTGCGGTGCGGGAATGATGATTTTAGGATTTGATAAAGCAGTGGCAAATATGGAAGTTGGACAGATTGCGGATGTTCATTTGGAACCATCGGAAGCATATGGAGAAGCGGACCCGGATGCGATATTTACAGTGGAAATTGATAAAATGCCGGGAGCGGAGGCGTTGGAGGCCGGACAGCAGGTATATCTCCAAAATATGTACGGACAGCCGTTCCCGGTAAAAGTTACAGCCAAAGATGAAAGCACGATAACATTTGATGCGAACCATGAGATGGCTGGTAAAGAGTTAAATTTCCAAATTGAAATTGTAGAGATTTTATAGGAAAACCGGTAAAAAGGATAAGAAGTATAATTATTATATTCGTTATCTAACCAGTTCTGTCAAGGAAAATTTTGAGCAGGAAAGGGAATTGATTAATATGTCAGAGCAGACTCCTTATGATTGCAGAGCGAATCATAAGGCTGCTTTTGATGACATTTCACCTGTCCTTTTGGAAGATCATTTGAGAAAAACAGGTAGTAAATTAGCAAAGCAGGTTAAAGAACGGTTCTCCACGCGCGGAATTCTTTACGGATGAAGATAGGCGAGCTATGAGGATTAGGATTCCGGTTCATCCGGCGTTTTTGGAGGAAGGTACTGACATAACAGAAACTGAAGAAAAAACGACGAAAAAAGTGACTAAAAAGATGAAACAATATTCTTTGATTTTAAATTTTATGGCAGATGGAGAATGTCATAAAACATCGGAGATTACTGAAATTCTTGGACTTAAAGATACGAGAACAAAGGAGTTATTAAACGAATTGGTTTCGTTGGACAAACTTGTTGATGATGGAAAAACAAAAGGGAAGCAGTATAGATTAAAATAATTCGTCGCTGAAAAAGCGACGAAAAAAAGCGACAAGATTTAGGTAAAGGAGAAGATTCTTATGGAGTGTAGAAGTACAGAAAGAAGACAATGGATTGTTAATAAATATGATGTGGTGCCGGTAGCACATATTCAATTACTAGAAAATCAAACCAAACATAGTGATGCAGGTGCCATGATTGAAAATGATTATTATATTTTTTATGCGACCGATAAGGCAAGTGGAAAAAGAGAAATGATCCAATGTGGCATGGGTGCAGCAAGAGATTTTCTGAGATTGATAGGGCACAAAGGTTTACCTTTATTCAACCCCTTACATGGAGAAGGTGGAGCAGGAGGTTATGGTGGAGGGAATATAGGGAATAATGGTAGAAGAAGGCAGGAAGAGGTATGGAATCCAGTAGCAAAACAATTATTCAATGCTATTATGTGGATTTTTCTTATTATTGTTGCAAAACCGAATACCCCAATTTTGAGATTAGAGAAAAGGTGTGTAGGTTCAAGGATAGAGAACCATTTGCTAGTCAGGTAAAAGCGGTAAATACCATCATTGGCAAGAATTTTAAAGGTAAAACTCTTTCAGAAGCAATAGATAAACTTAGAGCAAATAATAATGTAAGAGATGATATGTGTCAGTTTGATAAGTTGGTAGATATTATAAATAATTACACTGATAGAGATGGGAAACGGGTGCGGTTAAAAGTGTATTTTTAAGTTATATATACGTGACAAATGAGGAATACCCCGACTTGATGGATGAGTTAAAATAGGTATGACACAACGTAACCGTTAAAAGAATTAAAACGGATAGTTGAAGATAATGTTAAAAGTGTAGAAAAACTTAAAGGCAAATTGGAAGCAGGTGAATAGGATGACAAATACAAAATTTGACAAACTTATTGGGCTTTTAGAACCATTGGAAACTGATAGTGTTGGAGAATGGATAATAGATAAAGAGCACAAGGGAACAGAAGACGATCCTATACACTTTCCATACCCAAAGTATACAGAAGTGGTTAATGAGTTAATAGATGCTGTTTATAAGTTTGAAGATGAAAATCCGGAATATGAGTTGACAAAATATAGAGAACTTCTTAAGGGAAGAGGTCTCGAATGGGGACAACGCTCAATGGAGAATGCCGATGTTTCCAATATGGATGCGCAAGGTATCATGGCATTACTTATGGGCATGGTGCGAGCCGAGAGATTTTGCGATGGCGCTATTATGGGAATGATAAAATCTGGAGCTGTCAAGAAATGGCTTATGCGTCTGCAAGAACTTAAGGAAATGCAGTAGATGAAGGTGATTAGATTGGTAGCTGCTAGAGCATTTGAAATTGTAAAAATGATTTTAACATAATTGAAATTTAAAGGAGCTTACATGGCAGAAAAAAATTTAAAAAGACTTTTAGCTATAATACTAGGCTTAGCCTGGGGAGTAGTTAGTTTCTTTTGGCTGGGGTATAGTATATTAACGCTAGGAAACTTTATGGAAGAACCAGGTTCATTAGACTATGTCGCTGAAGGGGAGTCGATGCGTATATTTGGATTACTAGGCTGCATTTTATATTCCATGGTTTTTGTACCCATATTATTTTTCTTATATAAACGAAAACACTATTTATATAGTTTTTTAGTATCGATGATTTTGGGTGGAATTATTCCTGGCATTTATGTGTTTATAATTAGATGAAAAAAACTGAGACCGTATTGATATCCCCTTCTGCCAAGCAGACAGGTTAAATATCAATACAGTCTCATTTTTTACAAATACGGCCGCATGGATTGCTGCAATTTTTCTTCGGTGTCGATAATTTCTTGTGTGAGATGTTTTACTTTATCATCAGCAGCCGGATACTGGTTTAAGTAGCGGTACAGGGATTTGATTCCCATGTTGCAGCCATCGGTAATCAAGCTGGCAATGCCGCAGTCCGGGTTTTCGCCCATGGTTTTGAAATTACTTTTCATTTTTGCCATTGCTTTTGCCATGGGGGCAGGTTCTTTGCCCTCGTCATGGTAATTGATTAGCATTTTGTGGGTGTCGTCGCCGAGACGGCAGTGAATGTCGTGGCTGTCTTTGAGGACACCGCGCAGGCCATCGTTTTGCACATGGTCCATAACATCATCAATTGAGGAAATGCCCATTTTGATGCCGGCATTGCATTCCCGTAATAATTTAACCGAATCGTCTTCCATAAAAATACCTCCTTTGCGGTTGTTTTTCGTTAGTGTTTGCTACAAAGGAGGAAATTATTCAAAAGAGATTAGTAAAAGAAAATCTGCCACATATTTGCCTATAATTTTCTATATAAATACTGTAATATAATTGTATTAGACTGTATGAGAAGAGGGTATCGATTGAAAAGAAGAAAAAAAGAGTCGGTTTTACTGTTTGCAGCGCTCTTTATTACCGGGATGCTTATTTATGCCGGCTTGGCAAATTGGGAGCGGACACCTCATCTGTATGAGTATGACAAAAAAAGTCTGGCGAAAGAAATAAAAGCAGCAGATGCGAATCGTCAGGCGTCAAAGGAAGAGGATGCAGAATCCAAGACAAGAAAAGAGCCGAAAAAGCAGTGGAAGCGTCAGGAGAAAAAAGATAATTCCATAAAAAAACAAAATACATCAAAGGCAGATAAAAAGCAAACGGATGGAACGGGGGATGAGTCTGTTCCCGGGGGAAAAGACGGCGGAAGTGGTGTGCCGGATTTGCCGGATCAACAGGTGACAGAAGGTGATGGAGGACAGCAGCCGGAAGAAACGGTAGATGATGCCAAGGCGACACAAACGCCGAAACCTTCCGCAGAGCCGGATGATAATCCGAAAAACACGGAGAAGCCTGAGGAGACAGACCGCATTATTTCCCTTTCCTGCGAGTGGAGTGAAAAGGACAATCTTCTTTATGGTAAAGATATTTCCATGGATGGTATGAAGGTGACTGCTAAATATGAGTCCGGGAAAACGAGCCGGCTGGCTAAAGGAGCTTATGTGGTTCGCGGGTTGAACAATAACTCTGTTGGAAAGCATAACATGACAATTTCAAGCGGTGGAGTAGAGTGCCGGATTTCTTATACAATTAACAATTATACGAAATCTCTGACCTATTCATGGCCGACAAAAGATGAGTGTTATACAGAAGAAGATTTTTCGGATGGAGCACTTACCGTTCAGGTTTTGATGGCAGATGGAACCAAACAGGAAATTACCAAATATGAAATTACCGGATATAATGAAAAATTATTTGACAAGCAGCAGACTTTCACAATTACATATAAAGATAAAGTAATTGACAAAACATTTACTGCTACCGGAACTTGTACATTTCATATGAGAAGTATGAGGATTCGCTGCTATTATTATCGTGATGAGTCGCTTACTGATTTGGCAGGAAGTTATTCGTATGCGGGAAATTATGATTATTACTCAGATGAGAGAGTAAGTTTAAATGCTTTTCGAAAAGATGATTTGCAGGATAAAGATACGATGTATAATAGTAAAAAATATGTTCTCAAATCAGTGGAGATGGAAGAGGCAGATGCAAGCGGTGTTTATGCCAAAAAAGCCACACCGTATCTTGTAAAAGAGCGATTCTTTTATGGAATTCGAATGACCAAAATATATGTGTTGTCTAATTAGCACACGTATTTTTGATAGAAAGAAAGAGAGGATGGATTTGTAAAAATGAAGAGAAAAAGAAATCAGTTATTTGTTACTGCATTGACGGCAGCAATGGCGGTTAGTCTGCTTTCACCGGCGGAGCCGGCTGCAGCAGCAAAAAAAGTGAAGTTTAATGTAAAAACATTGTCACTTACCGTAGGAAAAAAGAAGACACTAAAGATTAAAAATGCAAAGAAAAAAGCGAAATGGTCGATTAAATCGGGCAAGGCTAAAATTAAATTGCAAAAGAAAAAGAAAGCAAGTGTTGTTGTCGCTGCAAAAAAAGCAGGATCAGCAAAAGTACAGGCAAAGGTTGGTAAAAAGAAGTATGTATGCAAGGTTGTTGTAAAAGCAAAGACAGTTAAGAATGGTACATCAGCAGGCACTAAAACAACAAATAAGCCGACAGATACAAAAAATGCCACGAAAAATCCTTCGAACGGACAAAATAATGCAGCTACGCAGCCAACAAACAATCCGTCGAAAGATAATCCATCAAAGGATAATCCTGCGAATCCGACAGCTACACCGGCGGCTGACTCGGATGCGCCAAAGAAAAATGAACAAGATGTGAAAAAATTACAGGCACTGATTCAGACTCTGAATCAAAAGGGCGCCGATATTTCGGCTAATTTAGATGATGAATCCGTTTATCATTGGAATAAAGAAGGACGTCTGACGGAAATCTACTGGGGCGAAAAGGAAATTATCGGTGCGGAAATGGCGGACTTTAATGAGTTTACGGCACTCGAAATTCTGGATATCAATAACAATAATATTTCCGGGACCTTTTATGTCGGAGATCTGGCAAATTTGAAGGAATTAAAATGTTACGGAAATAAGATTGATAAGTTAGTTTTGGACACAAATAAAAATTTACAGGAGCTTGACTGCCATAATAATCAGATTTCGAATACGATACGCTTAAATGACAGCAAGAATCTGGAACGCCTTTATTGTTCGAATAACAAAATAACAGAACTTGATGTGTCCGGCTGTGATAAACTGCAGGATGTGGACTGCAGTAACAATCTTATGAGCAGCTTGAATGTTTCTGATTTGCCTTCATTAAAGAGTTTGAATTGCAGCCGCAATATGTTAAAAGATGACAACTTAATTTTGACAGGAAGTATCGGACTTATTAATTTGGATTGCTCATTAAACGGTACGAATTATGATTTTATTAATTTGAACTTAGCAGGTTTTACAAAACTGGAATCCTTAAACTGTTCTGAGCAGCCGGAAGATGGTGGTACTTCGGCAGATGATACGATGGGATTTGACATCTCGGCATGTACCGGTCTGAAGACCTTGAATTGCTCATATTGTCCGATTGAAACATTGGATGTTTCAAATTTGTCAAACCTCGAGACAATTGATGCTTCCGGATGTAATTTATCCGAAATCACATTGGATGGAGCGGTAAAACTTTCATCATTGAATATTAACTGCAACGAAATTACGGATTTGCATATTCCTGAGACAAATGAAATCAAAACACTTGATTGCAGTGAAAGTTTAGGAATTGAAACAATTAATTTTGCAGTATTAACAAAGTTAGAGTCATTGGATGTATCGGATTCTTATGTGCCGGAGCTTGATTTTTCAATCTGTCCGGATTTGCAGGTGTTAAATGCAATGAATACAGGTTTTGGTAATCCTGATGCTACAACAGATAATGAAGATTTACCAAATATTGATATTGATTTGAAGTCAAATGCTAAATTGAAAGACATTGATATGTCAATGGTTAATGTAAATGTACTTACTTTGCCGGAAAATGACATCGTTGCAAATCTTTCCGCTTCAAACAGTGCGGTTACGCAGATTGTGAATCTTGAGAAACAGTTAGGGCTGGAAACATTAAATATTGCCGGCACAGGAATTTCTGCGTTGGATTTATCAGCGAATACAAACTTGAAACAGGTTAGTTGTACAGAGAGCCAGAAGACCGGAATTACCGGAGTGGATGAGAGTATAATTTATATTGTTCCCGATGATTCCGACGATGGCGAAGACGGCAATGAAGATGGAGACGATGGAGAAGATGGCAATGAAGATGGAGACGTTGAATTAGAATAAGGGGTAAATATGGACGCAAAGGAAATTCAAGAAAAAATTGATATTCTTCAAAAGGAAGTTTCGACTGTTATCAAGGGAAAAGATGAGGTCATTCGAAAGGTGATAATGGCGATTTTAGCTTCCGGTCATGTGTTGTTGGAAGATGTTCCGGGGCTTGGAAAAACAACGCTTGCGAAAGCATTTTCCAAAGCACTTGGATTTGCAAACAAACGAATCCAGTTTACACCGGATACGATGCCGAGTGATATTGTAGGAATGTCAATTTATAATGAGCAGACAAATGCTTTTGAATATGTTGAGGGAGCAGCGGTGAATTGCAATCTTCTATTGGGAGATGAGATTAACCGTACTTCATCAAAAACACAGTCTGCATTGTTAGAGGCGATGGCAGAGGGTTGTGTCACAGTGGATGGTGTGACCCACCAGCTCCTTGAGCCATTTGTTGTTATGGCAACTCAGAATCCGGTTACCAGCGGCGGAACGCAGGCACTGCCTGATTCGCAGTTAGACCGATTTATGATTTGTTTGTCTATGGGATATCCGGACGCTGAGAGTCAGTTAGCTATTTTAAAAAATGTGTCTGACAGAGATTTGATTGAAAAGGTGCAGTCGGTTATGACGATCGAAGATATAAAGCAGGCCAAATCTTATGTGAAAAATATGCAGGTAAAGGATGAAATCCTTCGGTATATCATCTGCTTATGTGAGAAAACGAGAGAACATGAGCATGTGGAACTTGGCATTAGCCCGCGTGGCGTTGGGGCACTTGCAGAGATGGCAAAATCATTCGCATTGTGTGAGGGAAGAACGTATGTTGTACCGGATGATGTCCTTGCGATTTTTCCGGATGTATGTGCACACCGTTTAATTTTAAATACAAAGGCACGCAGGGAAAATGTAACAGCATATGAGATTTTGGAAGAAATTGCACAGCAGACTGAAAAGCCGAAACTGCTGAGAAAATAGCAAAAAACATAAATGGCAGACAACAAGGAAAGGAAGAGATTATGAGAGCAAAAATCGGGTACATGGCAATTCTTGTCTTAATGGGCTTTCTCTATTTATGGACTAATGTGGCCGTGACATTTTATCTGTTCTTTGGACTTTTGTTGTTTGCCATTTTGTCTTTTTTGCTTAATTGGTATGCAGCGAGACATTTGACAATGCATTTGCAGGTGAAGCAAGATTTGAATCAGGTAAGCACGATATTGATTTGTGTAAAAAATACAGGAATTATTCCCTGCTTCCGGGTGTCAATGAAAGGAACGATTGCAAACTGCCTGACAGATTCTTCCTTTTGTTTTAATCAGGAGTTATCAGTAGCACCGAAGCAGGAAAAAAAGGTGGAATTTGCTGTTGAAAGCTTCTATTGTGGAAGAATTGAAGTGGAAACAGACGAATTTATTGTTCGAGATTTTTTTGGTATCTTTGGGTGCCTCGTAAAAAATCACGAAGTGTTGGTTTATTATGTGTATCCGGATGGGGCGGATGAAGGTGAATATCATTTAGAAGAAATGACACCGGCAGCGCAGAATATGGAAAATCGTTATCTGCGCAGGAAAGGTAATGATATCACAGAAATACTCGATTTAAGAGACTATCAAAAGGGTGACAGCATTAAGACGATTCATTGGAAATTATCGAAAAAAATGGGGCATAAGATTGTCCGCGAATTGGATACGCCGGCAAATCAGGAAACAATAGTTTTGTTTGCACTATCGGATAGAAATATAGATAAGCCTTGGTATCGGGATTCGTTAGTGAAAATGATTAGTCAGGTGTCAAAGAATTTATTGGAAAATGATCAATTTTTTGATAGTGTAGTTTTTGAAAAAAAAGGGTTGTCTCATATGACATTTAGTGTAGAAGAGGGCTGCACAAGAGAACGATATGAGAGAACAATTTTAGATGGAAATATAAGTTTTATGCAGTCGTTTGTGGATGATTATCTGATGCATCACAATGTATTGCATAAATATTCACATATAATTTTGATTACGGATGACGAAATAACGGACTGGTGCATGGAAAATGCCAATGTCAGACAGGTTATGGTTTCGGCATCTTAATTGGGAAGAGGAAAGAACGTGGAGAATCAAGGATTTCGACTGGTAGAAGAGAAAAAACAGAAAAAAAGTTTTTTTGCCCTGATTTTATCGATATTTACCGTGGCGGGCATTCTTTTTTGTGTGCAGCAAATGTTTGTGGATACAAAATGGTGGTTTATTTCGATGGTTGTGTCCGTTCTTTGTTGTCTGGTTATATTTTCCACAAAAAGCACAAAAATTGTGTTGGTTTATTTTGTGTTGGGAATCCTTTTGCTTTTTGTATTCCGCACGATATGGATTTCCGGTGCACTGGATTTTGTAAATCAAGTGACTGCCGGATTTAATGCTGTGACCGGGGAATCAGTTTTCTATTTTGTTGTACCGAATTATATGAACAGAGAACTTGCTACGGTGGTATTCTTTTGTCTTACGGCGTGGTTTTTATCCGGATATTTGACAATTGCAATCAAAGGAAAACACTGGGTTCCTGTCCTTGTTTTCTGGGCAGCGCTTGTATCTTTGGCTGTATTTTTTGAAATGCCGTCTGCATGGTGTGTTGGTGCAATGGCTTTTTTGTCATTAGCAGGGATATATGCCCACTCGCATACGAAAGTAGATGAAGAAAAAAATTATTTGGCAGCATATTGCGGAATGGTTGTTATAGTGGCTGTTTTTATCTGTTTTACATGGAACCGGCAGCTTTATCACAAAAATGAAATCATAGCAGATTTGAAGGAAAATATAACAGAGGAAGCGAATGCGATACGATATGGGGAAAAAGATTTGCCGGAGGGAAAAATTAAAGAGGGAATTGCCTTGAGCGAGGAAAAACGCCTGACTGTCTTTGTAAGCGAAAAGGGCAAGTATTATTTGAAGGGATATGTAGGAAGTGAATATCATGAAAACCGGTGGGAACCATTAGAAGGAAAAGAATACGGGGAAAAATACGAGGGAATATTTAATCGGTACCGGTCGGATGGATTTCATCCACTTGCTCAGTTGTACAGTTACTGTGAGGCGGCAGGCCGCCAGCAAAACGGATTGGAAAAAGAGGAGAAAGAAGGAACGATTGTAGTTGAAAATATAGGGGCTTATGAGAGGTATCAGTATTTGCCTTACGGTGTGGATTTTTCGAGTATTCAGTCGTTGGATACCCTTTACCGGGATTTGAATTTGCAAAAAAAATTCTGGGGCAATCGTGAAGATGAAAAAAATACATACAAAATTTGCATGATAGATGAAGATTCTCTTTTGAAAACGGCGGGAGTTGACTGGCAGAAACAGACGATTACAGACGAAAAGGTGCGCGCCTATGCGGATATGGAAATGGATTATCGAAAGTTTGTAAAAAAACATTATCTTGCCCTTTCAAAAAAGGCCAAAGAAGAGGTTGCACCGTATGTTCCTCAAAAGAAAGATAATTTGGTTTCGTATATTGAAAAAATTAGAAGCTCTTTAAAAAATGCGGGAAAAGAGAAAGGTGATTGGGATGCCCTGCAGTATGCTTCTCTTGGTACGCTTGCATTTCGTGCGGCGAATATCCCGGCGAGATATGTGGAGGGATATGAGGCAGTTACTTCCGATGAAAAAGATGCTAATGGAAATTACCGTGCGGACGTGACCGGGCAAAATGCGCATGCATGGGTGGAAATTTACTGTGATGGTGTGGGGTGGCTTCCCGTGGATGTGACACCGGGACATTATGATAAGATTACGGTGAAAGCAAAACAGCAGAAGAAAATAGAAAAACAGCAGACCTCAATTTCGCAGAAGGTTACGAAAAAGAAAGAAAAACCAAAACAAAATGAGGCACCTAACAAATACTTATCGTGGCAGCAAATCGTTTTATGGATCGTAATTTGCATTTTTGCTGTAAGTTTTCTTTTCGCAGGAGTGCTTGCAATTCGCAGAAAGGCTATGGTCTACAAGCGTAGAAAAACACTTATGCAGGCAGATACGGCAGCGAATTACCGATTTATTATTTCATATTTGACCACATTATTTGCCTATTTAAAACTTTCCGAAGAAGATTTGCCACGGGAGATACGAGAGGGCATGGAACGTTTCTGGTTTGATGAGAACGGTGAAATAACGGAGAAAGAGTTATCACAATTAAGAGAATATGGAAATGAAATTCAGAATACGATGTGGCAGGAATCTTCCTGTATTAAAAAATTAGTTCTTCGCTTCTGGCATTGTTTTGAATTTCCGTTCTGATAAGAAAACCGAGGGATTAAATCTTCCCTCGGTTTTTTAGAAATGTTTCCGCACACTGTGCGTAGCAGGCAGCCCCAATCGGGCACACGTCCTCATTAAACAGAGCCTTTGGATGGTGCACCGGGTAATCGCCGCGCTCATCTTCAAAGCCGGCAGACAAATACATATACGTACTTGGAATTTTGTTTGCAATCGAGGCAAAATCTTCCGAAGCGGGTGCGTTAATATCCGGATAACCATTTAGTGTTGGATTGGCAAGTGTTTTCATGGCAGAAACAAATTCTTCTGTCAAATCCGGATTGCATATAAGCGGTGGGACGGCGGAAAGCACAGTATATTCAATACTTCCGTTATATACCGCAGCGGTTCGTTCGCTGACTTCGCGGATTCGTTTTACAAGGATTTCCCTTGCGGCTTCGTTATTGGTGCGCAGTGTTCCCTGTAAAATGGCTGTTTCCGGAATAATATTGGCAACTTCACCGGCACAAAACCGGCCGATTGTGAGAACACAGGAATCGGCAGGATTACTTTCTCTGGCAATTAGTTCCTGCAGGGCAAGATAAATGTGGACACCAATGTTAATCGGGTCAATGCCCTGATGCGGGCAGGCACCGTGGGAACCTTTTCCGTGGATGGTAATTTGAAAGCCATCCACCGAGTTCATCATGGTATTTTTGCTATTGTACATAAAAGTGCCAACCGGACTTCTGCCGGTCGTTACATGGAAAGCAAGCGCGGCATCCGGCTTTGGATTTTCTAAAATGCCGTGTTCGATCATGTTGTCAGCCCCTTCAAAAGTTTCCTCTGCCGGCTGGAACATAAACTTCACGCGCCCGCATAAATGAGATTCATTTTCTTTTAGCATCTTAGCTGCACTAAGGAGCATGGCAGCGTGAAAATCATGTCCGCAGGCGTGCATTTTTCCCGTTTTACATGAAAAACTTTCTCCGCTTTCTTCTGTCAGAGGAAGCGCATCCATATCGGCACGAAGCAAAAGAACCGGCTCACCTTGTCCAATCAAAGCCGTCACGCCTTCCCCGCATCTTTCCGGATTAAGACCATATTCCGTAAGCCGCTTCATCACAAACTCCACCGTATTTTCAAGATGCAGCCCTGTCTCTGCATGTTCATGCAGATAGCGGCGGTTCGCAATCGTTTCCTCTTTTAATTCCAACGCACGTTTATAGTAATTCATCTAATCCCTCCATTCATATTGATACTTATAATCATAAAGAATAAAACCCTAACTGGCAACCCTCTACTTGCTTTTTATTTCCCCTCGTTATATAATGCCCGATGTAGAGTAAAAATAGTACATCAAAGGAGATTATTAGCATGCAGAATGAGGCATATCAGAAATTAATGGATAATTTATGTGACATTGTGGCAGAGGAGCAGGCGAAACTTGGTTACATGAAAGAGCCAATCCGTTTGTATTATCCTTTGAGTTCGTTAAATCATTTTTTTGGAGGAGACGTTTCCGCTGATGAGATGCAGGAAAAACTTTCAAAGTTTAAATCCTTTGCTTATGATAAATTCGGTGAAGTTGAAATAACACACAAAGGAGGGCGCTTTTGCTTCTTTTTATCCGAGCGTGCAACCGAGTATGTTCACGAAAACGGTGGACAGAACCAATTTATATTTGACCTGGTAGCACTTTTGGCAAAGCATGGCACGGTCATGGAAGAAGTAGAGGCATTGTTTGCGAAACAGAAAGATGCTTATGAAATAGAAAAAATGAATCATGGAGAATTCGACTACATGATTCATTTTGTGGATTCCAAAGATAAATATCTCTATTGTTTCAAAGACGAAGGCTGTCATATTATTTACCATCGGTTTTTACCGGAGGATTATGAGGATTTAGGATTATAAAAGTCCGGACCTTCTAAAAAGACTGGAAATACTCATGCATGGATTTTAGTGTTTTTGTGCTTTCTTCATAGAATGGCTCGAATACACTAAAGGCGTGCGTGAGTTTTTTATTTTTCCCAAACCGGAGCAGCTTGTGTGATACCCGGTTTGCTTTCAATGCCTTTTCAAATTTTACGGTATAATGCTCTAAGTTATCGCTGTGGCTGGTAACTAAAAAGCATGGTGGAAGTGCCGAAACAATTTCCGGATTTTCAATGTTTACATACGGTGCAATTGCTTTCTTTTTGTAGCCCTTTCCATACAAATAAGAAGGAAGGAAAAGACCGATTTTGTCAAAGCGGGTTGTGTAAAACATACCACTGATAAGTCCAAGGGCATTCAGGGAAAAATCAGGTGCCTTTGTGTGGGCAGCTTTGGCAAATTTCTTGTTCTTTGTCATTGCAGCTACATTTGTTAAAAGATAAGCACCGCCGCTGTCGGCAACCCCATAGATTTTATCCGGATTTCCCTGATAGGAGGATAAATTTTCGTGGATAAATGTCATGGCATCCGAGACATCGGTAAACTGGTCATATACGTTGCAGTCCGGGATAAGGCGGTATTCGATGCTAAATACGACATAGCCTAAAAGACATAATCTTGCACAGAAATAGCGATTAAATTCTTTGTTCCCAATTAGCAGACCACCACCGTGGATATTGATGATGACAGGCAGCGTTTCGCCTTCTTTTTCTGCCGGACGATATACATCCATGAGACGTTCTTTTGCCCCATCTTCGCAATAGGGAATGTTTGTTTTTTCTATAACACCGGATGGAAAAGAAAATTTTTCGTCGCGTGTCCGTGCGGATTTTTCAAAATCACGACGTTGTTTATAAAAATTTTTTGTCATAAAGTTACTCATCTGACTTCTCCTTTGTTATGTTCTGTATGGTTACTTCTCTATGATTTACAGAAGTGGAAAATACAATCAATGTTTTGGTTCGCCCATATTTTTGCAATTCGCCAATGAAGGTATCCAAATCGGTTGTGCTGTGGAAAAGAACTTCTAAAAGCATGGAATAATCGCCGGTCACGCAATTGCATTCGATCACATTAAGACAGGAACGGATATAAGGATAAAATTCCGCTTTCTGATTTGGCTCAACCTCAAGGTTTATAAAAGCCCGGATGTGAAAGCCGAGAAGTTCGGGATTTAATGTGGCGTGATAACCGGTAATGTAACCCTCTTTTTCAAGCCGCTCCACTCTCGCCGAGGCAGCAGGAGAAGAGAGGAAAACTTCATTTGCCAAATCCTTTACACTCATTCGTCCGTTTTTACTGAGTAAATTCAAAATTTCACAGTCCACATGGTCAAGTTCGTTCTTTTTCATTGTGCTACTCCAATCTGAATTGTTATGAACTCAGCATACTCCTTTTACAAGAGCGAGTCAAGAACACACTTAATTTTATTTTGTGAAAATACAAAATGGTTTGTATGATTAAGTGCGAATGGTTAATTTTATTAAATAAATTTGAAAATTCTGAAAACCTTGACTTTCAAAAAAATGGGGAATAAGGTATTAGACGTAAAGCCGATGCGCATCCGGCAGGGAGCAGGAAATGGGAAGTTGCGAAAGCAGAAAGAGAGGCTATTATGGCACATAGTTATGACCCATATGAAAATGTAAGAAATGTAATGAGTGATGCAGCGAAAATGGCAGGGATTGATAGTCCTTATATGGAAATTATCAAATGTCCTCAGCGTGAGACAAAAGTTTACCTTCCGGTTGAAATGGATGATGGTTCGGTTCATGTGTTTGAAGGATATCGTGTTCAGCACTCGAATATCCGCGGACCATTCAAAGGTGGTATTCGATATCATCAGGATATTACATTAAATGAAGTTCGCGCACTGGCTACGTGGATGTCATTAAAATGTGCAATTGCGAATATTCCATACGGTGGCGCAAAGGGCGGTATTAAAGTTGACCCGCATAAATTATCCAAGCGGGAACTGCGGGCACTTACAAGACGTTACACTTTTGCGATTGCACCAATTATCGGTGCGGATTCGGATATTCCGGCACCGGATGTAAATACAAATGCTCAGACAATGGCTTGGGTTTTGGATACTTACAGTCAGCTGCAGGGAAAGCCGTGTCCGGGCGTTGTCACCGGAAAGCCGATTGAACTTGGTGGTTCACGTGGAAGAAATTCGGCAACCGGACGTGGCGTTGTGATAAGTACCAAATTGCTTCTTGCCAAAGAGGGAAAAAATTTGGACGAAATAAAAGTGGTCATTCAGGGAATGGGAAATGTCGGAAGTAATGCGGCAAAAATTTTCCGGCACAGGGGAAGCAAAGTTGTGGCAATCAGTGATGTGTCCGGCGGTTTATACAAAGAGGATGGTTTGGATGTTGATACGATTGCTGAGTATCTGGAAACGTCTGGGGCTCTTTTGAAAGATTACGACGCAGAAGGAATTACTCATATTTCCAATTCGGAAGTATTAACAACACCGTGTGATGTGTTAGTTCCGGCAGCTTTGGAAAATCAGATTACCGAAGAAAATGCAGATAAATTGCAGTGCTCTTATATTGTGGAGGCAGCCAATGGTCCAACGTCCAAAGAGGCAGATGCAATTTTGGAAAAGCGCGGTATACCGGTAATTCCGGATATTTTTGCTAATGGCGGTGGTGTTATCGTTTCCTACTTTGAGTGGGTTCAGAATATTCAGGAACTTACCTGGGAGCGTGACCGCGTCAATGAAATGTTGGAAAATCTGATGTCTAAATCGTTTGCAGAGATTACGGAAGCAAAAGAGAAGTATGACTGCACCTATCGAATGGCGGCTTATGTGGTAGCTCTGAAGAAATTAATTTACGCGGAAGAAATTAAGGGGATTTTCCCGTGATAAAACCAAAAAAATTTGTTAGAGACTGAATAACATATCTTGTTATAGTCTCTAACAAATTGTTTTTTTCATGATACATTCCTCCAATCGATAATATCATTTTATCATGTTTTCATATATATAACGAGTGAAAAGGATAGAATGTTGCAAATTTTTACAAAGGACGGTTGCCGCACAGGTAGTCAGCGTAATTCTTTCCTATATGCTGATAAGGAAAAGAAACTTCCGTTTATTCTTAAGAAGAAAGATATTCGAATCAACCGGAATATGACGGCAAAAGAATTAAAGATTGGAACACCGGTGGCGTTGCAGAAAAAGTATGTGTTTTGATTTTTTGGGGCTCCAGTAATTTAGCAGAAACGCTTTGTGACTCGTGGGTTTTGAGTACGTCGGTATGCGGCGCTGGTAGTTTCAGCGCCCATACCGTTACGCACTCAATTAGCGAGAGCGCCCACGAGACGCAAAGCGTTTCTGCTAAATTACGGAGCCCAAAAAAATCAAAAGTTGACAACCTCCCACTTTAATGATATTCTGTTATCAATTAATTCCCATGAGGGAGTAGCGAGCGTGTCCGACACGTAGCAAGTCAACATACTGACCGAATGGTCTGGCTTGTTTTAAATTGCGAGACTCATGTATAGCGGATTCCTATACGTGAAGTCTATCCATTTTAGAATTTTAACCGGGTATAGCGATTTTCGCTGTGCCCGGTTTTTTGGTGCAAGCCACAACGAAATAGAAAAAAGATGGAGGATTGTGAAATGGAATGGAGTTTGTTTTTTGTATTTAACAGTGTATTACTTGGTGTAGGACTGGCGATGGATGCATTTTCAGTTTCTTTGGCAAATGGTCTGAACGAGCCGGCGATGCACAAGAAAAAAATGTGTGTCATTGCAGGAACCTTTGGTTTTTTTCAGGCATTAATGCCGATGATCGGATGGGTATGTGTTCATACGATTATTGAATATTTTAAAATGTTTGAGAAATTCATTCCATGGATTGCACTGATACTGCTTCTTTTTATTGGAGGGAAAATGGTGAAGGAAGGCATTCAGGATGGAGCCGAAGAAGTGGAAAAAGCGAAAGTTGGTGCACTCGCTCTTTTAATACAGGGAATTGCAACCTCGATTGACGCATTATCTGTTGGGTTTACGATTGCGGAGTACGATTTTATCATGGCGCTTACGTGCTCTCTGATTATTGCGGCCGTGACCTTTGTAATCAGCTTTACCGGTTTGATTCTCGGTAAAAAATGCGGAACGAAATTTTCCAATAAAGCAACGATTCTTGGTGGTGCGATTCTCATTGCAATTGGAATTGAAATTTTTGTTTCGGGTGTTTTTTAGAGTATATTAGCACCTATAAGCAAATTTTCTATCACTTCACCGGCATCTTTTGAAATGCCTATGGACTTGTTCTGGATTTCCAATGGAATTTCTGCCTGTTCAAGATTGATACAGGCATAAAATGCATCCGGCCAGGCAGCGGTCATCTGCCAGAATGGATATTTAATGATGCCGGGTGTGTTATATCCGGTGCCAAGTTCCAAAAAAAGCACTTTTAGATTTTTATGCCGGCGTAAAAAATCATCATAGCGGCTGGCGGCTGCGTGCCATCCCTTATCTTCTACGAAAGTAGAATCTGCTCTTAGATTCATTGACAGAGGAGCACCGCAGTGTGGGCAGCGGGGGATTAGATAGTCCGGAATCCGCATAGTTTTCTGTTCTATCATCATTTGGTGGATTTGAACTTCATTATCAAAAGTTTTGCTGCAGCATGGTTTGGAACACTGAAAGAGTCCATAATCGCCTTGGGTGTAAAAAAGGCGTTTTTTATCAAATCCAGCCTTTTGAAAGCAGTGGTCTACATTAGTAGTAAGGATAAAATAATCCTTATCTTTTACTAGCTTCAGTAGATTTTCATAAACCGGTCTGGGTGCATTTTGATAGCGGTTGATATAAATATAGCGGCTCCAGTATGCCCAGTGTTCATTCAAGGTCTCAAACGGATAAAAGCCGCCGGAGTACATATCAGAAAAGCCATATTTAGCAATAAAGTCTGAAAAATATCTGTTAAATCGTTCTCCGGAATAGGTGAATCCGGCAGAGGTCGAAAGACCTGCACCTGCCCCGATGATAACGGCATCTGCCTTTTCCAGTTTTTCTTTTAACCGGTTAATTTGAGCTGAGCAGTCGTTCATAGATTTCTTTGTCATTTTCTTTGAAAACATTAAATACCACCTTCTGTATTGTTGTGTCATTGTTGTTCATAAAGTTTCTTACTGTATCAATAGCAATTTCGGCTGCTTTCTCGTTTGGAAAATGAAAAACGCCGGTGGAAATGCAGCAAAAAGCAATACTTTCTAAATGGTATTCTGTAGCGAGCTGCATGCAGGAAGTGTAACAGTTTGCCAGCAAATCACAGTCTCTTTTTGTCAGGTGTCCCCCCACAATCGGTCCGACAGTGTGGAGAACATAGCGGCAGGGCAGGTTATAAGCAGGTGTTATCTTTGCCTGGCCGGTTGGTTCTTCAAACCCTTGTTTTTGCATTTTTTGAAAGCAGTCATAGCGCAGCTGCACACCGGCGTAAGTGTGAATACAGTTATCAATGCAGGTATGACCCGGAATGTAGCAGCCGGTCATCTGGGAGTTGGCGGCATTTACAATTGCATCACAACGAAGTGTTGTAATATCTCCCTGCCACACATACAAATTGTCTTTGACCGGTGTTAAATCGTCAAGGTCAGTCACTCCCTTTTCCTCAATTACTTCCTGTAGATATTCATTTTGCACTTGTATAAAATTCTCATCGATTGGCTTTGGTGCCCGGACATTCATCAGAGCACGCAAAAGCATACGCTGCTCCGCCAGACCTTTCGGAATGGGCGTATTGTGGTATTCCGGACTTTCTTTTAGTAATGTCTGGATGAGAAAGATAAGTCGTTCTTTTTTTGTCATGCTAATACGTATAATCCAATTATCCTCTTTTGAGGGTAATGGATTATTCTCCTTTCTCC
>NZ_QTVH01000035.1:0-18031 GCF_003435975.1 Clostridium sp. AF36-4
ACAGGCTTATAGCCGCAGAGGAAACCACCAGCTGAGCTGGTGGTCATGATTATTTACAACAATACGGTTGTTTACTTATTATTCTTTTCTACTTCTGCCATCTTCATTGCGCGAACTTTGGTAGAAAGACCAAAGAGGTTAATGAAACCTTCTGCATCATGATGGTCATACAAATCTCCGGTTGTGAAACTTGCAATGCTTTCATTGTACAAGCTGTATGGTGAAGTGGTTCCGGCTTTGATAATGTTTCCTTTGTACAGTTTGAATTTAACTTCGCCGGTTACATATTTCTGTGTGGACTCGATAAATGCCTGAACTGCCTCGCGGAGAGGAGAGAACCATTTGCCTTCGTAACAAATCTGAGCAAGTTTATTACCCATATCCATTTTCAATGTTGTTGTATCGCGGTCAAGGATTAATTCTTCCAACTGCTGATGAGCTTCGTAAAGAATTGTTCCGCCAGGAGTTTCATAAACACCACGGGATTTCATTCCAACAACGCGGTTTTCTACGATATCAACAATACCGATACCATGTTTTCCACCTAATTCATTCAGAGTGCGGATAATATCGGAAACTTTCATTTCTTTTCCGTTTACGCTCTTAGGAACGCCGGCTTCAAATGTCATAGTTACATATTCACCTTCATCCGGTGCTTTTTCCGGTGTAGTACCAAGAACCAGAAGATGATCGAAGTTAGGCTCGTTTGCCGGGTCTTCCAATTCAAGACCTTCATGGCTGATATGCCACAAGTTGCGGTCACGGCTGTAACTGGAATCTGCGGAGAATGGAAGATCAATTCCATGTGCCTTGCAGTATTCAATTTCGGATTCACGGGAATCCATTGTCCATTTATCACTTCTCCAAGCTGCAATAATTTTCAAATCAGGAGCAAGTGCTTTGATACCGAGTTCGAAACGAATCTGGTCATTTCCTTTTCCGGTAGCACCATGGCAGATAGCAGTAGCGCCTTCTTTTCTTGCAATTTCAACAAGACGTTTTGCAATAACCGGACGAGCCATCGAAGTACCAAGAAGGTATTTGTTCTCATATACAGCATGAGCCTGTACACAAGGAACTACATATTCATCACAGAACTCATCGACAACATCCTCAATGTAAAGTTTGGATGCACCACAGAACTTAGCTCTTTCTTCCAGACCGTCCAATTCTTCACCCTGTCCACAATCAATGCAGACACAGATAACTTCATAATCAAAATTCTCTTTAAGCCATGGAATAATTGCTGTTGTATCCAGGCCGCCGGAATAAGCTAAAATAACTTTTTCTTTCATAATAGAACCTCCGTATGTATTTTTTGGTATTAACCTTTTTCTAATATACACCACAAGTGAATATTATGCAAGCATAAAATCAATTATTTTCAAAGAATGACGAATAAATTCTAGTTAGGTATTGCATATTTATCGGAAAAGATGTATAATAATTGAGGTTTGTGTATAATATGTATAAATATGCATAAATGATGAATAAAAAGAGTGAGCTGCCAAAGTACGGCGGAATGGAGGATGCTATGATAAAGGCTGGAATTATCGGTGCTACAGGGTACGCAGGACAGGAATTGGTTCGATTATTATTGCAGCACAAAGAAGTTGAGATTGTATGGTATGGTTCGAGAAGTTATGTGGATAAGAAATTTAGTTCCGTTTTTGGAAATGTTTTCCAGATTGTAGAAAATATTTGTAAAAGTGATGATTTACATACTTTGGCAAAAGAGGCAGACGTGATATTTACCGCAACACCGCAGGGGTATTTGGCAGGTGTTCTGGATGACGAAATCCTTTCCCAGGCAAAGGTGATTGACTTGAGTGCGGATTACCGAATAAAAGATGTTGCGGTTTATGAAAAATGGTACGGCATCACACATAAAAGCCCTCAGTATTTGGATGAGGCTGTATACGGATTGTGTGAGTTAAACCGCAAGCAAGTTAAAAAGGCACGTTTGATTGCTAATCCGGGATGCTATCCAACCTGTTCAACACTTTCGATTGCACCGCTTGCAAGAGAAGGACTGATTGATATGGATACTTTAATTATTGATGCAAAATCCGGAACATCAGGAGCAGGAAGAGGTGCAAAAGTTCCAAATCTTTACTGCGAAGTAAATGAGAATATTAAGGCATATGGAGTAGCCACGCACCGCCACACACCGGAGATTGAAGAACAGCTTTCCTATATTAGCGGAAAAGATGTTACACTTAATTTTACTCCGCATTTGATTCCAATGAACCGTGGTATTTTGGTTACGGCATATGCAAAATATAAAGAAGGTGTGACAAAAGAGCAGATTCGAGAGGCTTATGTGAAAGCATATCAAGATGAATATTTTGTGCGCGTGCTGGATGAGGGTGTGTGTCCGGAGACCAAATGGGTTGAGGGAAGCAACTTTGTCGATGTAAATGTAAAAGTTGACGAGCGCACGCATCGCGTGATTATGATGGGAGCAATGGATAATATCACAAAAGGTGCTGCCGGACAGGCAGTTCAAAACATGAATCTGATGTTTGGATTTGATGAGGCAGAGGGGCTCCGGCTTGTACCGATGGTTCCGTAAAGGAGGAAAATATGATGAATACAATAGAAGGCGGCGTTACCGCAGCAAAAGGATTTATGGCGGCGAGCGCAGAGGCAGGATTTAAATATAAAAACCGTACAGATATGGCCCTTGTCTATACAGAAAGCCCGGCGGTCTGTGCAGGAACTTTTACAACGAATGTAGTAAAGGCAGCACCGGTTTGGTGGGATAAAGAAATTGTTGAGAGCAAAAAGGATGTTCATGCGGTCGTATTGAATAGTGGAATTGCCAATGCCTGTACCGGAGGCGAAGGTAAAGAAATTAATGAGTACATGGCTTCACAAATTGCAGAGGCACTTGGCGTTTCGACAAAAGAGGTTTTGACAGCTTCAACCGGCGTTATCGGAATGCAGATAAAAAAAGAACCGATACAAAAAGGTGCAAAACTTTTAAAGGATGCACTGGCAGATACAAAAGAAGCAGGTCTGCTTGCGGCTAAGGCAATTATGACAACGGACACTGTTCCGAAGGAAGCGGCAGCCAGTTTTGAGGTGGACGGAGTAACCGTAACAGTTGGTGGCATGAGCAAAGGTTCCGGTATGATTCACCCGAATATGGCAACGATGCTTAGCGTTACGACAACAGATGCAAAAATTTCACATGATTTACTGCAGGAAATGGTTTCCGAAATTGTGTCAGATAGTTTTAATATGATTTCGGTTGACCGCGATACATCAACAAATGATACATATCTGGTGCTTGCCAATGGCGAATCCGGTGTTGAAATCAAAGCAGGAACGAATGGATATGTAAAATTCAAAGAGGCACTGAGTTTTGTTGCAACGGATTTGGCAAAACAGATGGCAGCGGACGGAGAAGGCGCTACGAGGCTGATGGAAGTAAGAGCAGTTCACTGTAAGAATAAAGAAGAGGCAAAGATTTTTAGTAAATCGGTTGTGACTTCAAACCTCGTGAAAGCAATGGTGTTTGGCAAGGATGCGAACTGGGGACGTGTTTTGTGCGCACTGGGGTATTCCGGTGCAGACTTTGACCCGGATGTAATCGATTTGATTTTAGAAGCTGAGGATGAGCAGATTGTTTTAGTAAAAGATGGTGTGCCGACAGATTACAGTGAAGATGAGGCGACTATTTTATTAGGAAAAGATGCAGTTACATTTATTTGTGACATGAAGCAGGGGGATGCATCGGCAATTGCCTGGGGATGCGATTTGACTTATGATTATGTAAAAATAAATGGCGATTACAGAAGTTAGAGAGGACAAAAAGATGGAAGATAAGATGAAAGAAGTTGTACTTAAGGCGGAAACGCTGATTGAGGCACTGCCTTATATCCGTGATTTCAACGGAAAAAAAGTAGTTGTAAAATACGGCGGAAGCGCTATGCTGGATGAAAAATTGCAGGAATCAGTGATTAAAGATGTTGCTTTGTTGAAACTGGTTGGCATGCAGCCGATTATTGTTCACGGCGGCGGAAAAGAAATTAGCAAATGGCTTGGCTATATGGGAAAAGAGAGTGAATTTGTAGAAGGACTTCGTGTGACAGATGCCGATACGATTGAAGTGGCAGAAATGGTTTTAAATAAGGTAAATAAGCATTTAGTCCAGATGATGGAGAAACTTGGCGTAAAGGCAGCCGGCATCAGTGGAAAAGACGGCGGCACAATGCTCTGTGAGAAAAAAACAGCCGGTGGAAGAGATATCGGTTTTGTAGGAAAAGTAAAATCTGTTAATTCCGATTTAATTGACACTTTGATTGCCAAAGATTTTATTCCGATTATTGCGCCGATTGGTATGGATGAAAATTATCAGGCATATAACATTAATGCGGATGATGCGGCAAGTGCAGTTGCAAAGTGTATTCATGCAGAAAAACTGGCATTTATGACGGATATTGAGGGTGTCTGCAAAGACCCGAAAGACCCGGAAACATTGATTTCTGTATTGACAACTGATGAGGCAAAACAGTTGATTGAGGATGGAACCATTGGCGGTGGTATGATTCCGAAAATAAGAAACTGTGTGGAAGCGGTAGAAGAAGGTGTAAGCCGTGTCCATATTCTGGACGGACGCAGACAACATTGTCTGCTGCTTGAGTTTTTTACCAAAAAAGGTATTGGTACAGCAATTATTGATAACAACACAACGTTGTATCCGCATGAGCAGGATTAGGAAGGAGCATGTAATATGAAACAGATAATAGACGAATCAGAACAGTATTTAGTTCATTCGTATAACCGTTATCCGGTTGTATTAGACCATGGAGAAGGCGTGAAATTATACGATACAAATGGAAAAGAATATTTGGATTTTGGTGCCGGAATTGCCGTTTGTGCATTGGGCTATGGAGATAAGGAATACACAGATGCTTTGAAAACACAGATTGATAAAGGAATTCATTTTTCTAACTATTTTTATTCGGAGCCATTATTGCAGGCAGCGAAAGGTCTTGCAAAGGCAACCGGACTTGACCGTGTATTTATGGCAAACAGCGGTACGGAAGCCAATGAGGGCGCTTTGAAAATGGCACGAAAATATGCCATTATGCAGGGGCATGAAAATCGTCATGAGATTATCTCGATGAATAAAGCATTTCACGGACGAAGCATGGGAGCATTGTCCGTTACCGGTACGGCAAAATACAGAGAGCCTTTTGAACCGATGTTACAGGGTGTTACATTTGCTGATTACAACGATTTCGAGAGTGTAAAAGCAGCGGTTACAGAAAATACATATGCCATCATTGTGGAAGCCGTTCAGGGCGAAGGTGGAATTTACCCTGCAAACGCTGAATTTTTACAGGGAATCCGTAAATTGTGTGATGAAAATGATATCGTTATGATTTGTGATGAAATTCAGTGTGGTATGGGACGTTCCGGCAAGATGTTTGCGTACCAGAAATATAATATTGTACCGGATATTGTGACGATGGCAAAGGGAATCGGAAATGGTATTACAGTAGGTGCAATCGCGGCAAAAGAAGAAGTGGCTAAGTGCCTTGTGCCGGGAGATCATGGTACAACATTTGGTGGGAATCCACTTGCCTGCGCAGCGGTGGCAAAGACACTGGAAATTTTTGAAAAGAGAGAAATTCCAAACCATGTAGAAGAAGTTGGAGAGTATCTTAATGAATGTCTGCAGAAATTGGTGGAGAAAAAAGAAATTGCTGTTGAGACACGTGGTATGGGACTGATGCGTGGCTTGGAACTTTCCGTTCCTGCCGGTCCTTATATTACAAAGGCATTGGAAAAAGGCGTCATTTTTATGAGCGCAGGCGCAAATGTCATTCGTTTTATTCCGCCGCTTATTATTGAAAAAAGCGATGTGGATAAAATGATTGCGATTTTAGATTCTGTACTGGATGATTAAAAATGGATGAATAATTGCACCTTTCTTGGGAAGACTTTACGGTAGAATCGTTTACCGTGAAGTTACTAAGGAGGTGCTTTTATGTTGGGGATTTTAGTGGCTGCCATTTCAGGTGCCATTATGAGTGTACAGGGTGTATTTAATGCGGAAGTGACCAAACAGACGAGTATCTGGCTGTCATCTGCATTTGTACAGATTAGTGCATTTGTGGTCTGTGTACTGGCTTGGTTTATTACCGGAAGAGATGGTGCAATCAGTAGTTTGTGGCATGTTTCACCTAAATATATGCTGTTAGGTGGAGCACTGGGAGCTTTTATTACTTATACGGTAATTTACAGCATTAATGCGATTGGTCCTGCCCGTTCTGCGATGTTTATTGTGTCGGTTCAGATCGTCATGTCGTATCTGATTGAACTTTTTGGGCTGTTTGGGATTGATAAACAGCCGTTTGAGTGGAGAAAGTGTATTGGTGTAGCTGCGATTGTTGCTGGAATTGCCATTTTCAAGTGGAAGTAAAAAATAAGTAAATTTGCCATTGTAAAAATGGAATAACATTGGTAAAATAGTTAAGTAGCACTCTTTTTTTCCGGCCAGAAAGGAAAGAGTGATGAAAGATAACAAAAATAAGTTAAAAATGGTTCTTTTGATTGGAGCTTTCTTTTTATGCGGTGTTTTGTATTTTTCGCTAAATGCCGGTTCCAAAAAGGAGACAGTTGTGACGGAATCGTTTGCTGACCGGTCAGGAGAAACAAAGAGCAACAAAGAAACATCGGATTCGAAAACAGAAGCTGTGGTGTATATTTACATATGTGGCGAAGTGAAGAATCCGGGGGTATATACTTTTGCAAAAGAACCTCATTTTATCGATGTTGTGGAAAAAGCTGGTGGCTTTACCAAAAAAGCAGATAAACTTTCTGTTAATTTAGCAGAGGTTGTCAAGGATGGAACACAACTTACGATTGAAAAGAAGAGGAAAAGGAAAGCCGCGCAAGAGGAACAAAGTTCCCACGGAATGTCATCAGCGGATGAAGCGGGTAAAATTAATCTGAATACCGCTTCCGCAGAACAACTGATGAAATTAAGCGGGATAGGGGAATCCAAAGCAGCACAGATTATTTCCTACCGGGAAAAAAACGGTGCGTTTAAGAAAATTGAGGACATTATGAACATTACCGGAATTAAAGAAGGAGTGTTCGGAAAAATCAAGGATGATATTACAGTATAACTGTAAAATTTGTGGAGGCAGAGCAGATGGCAAAAAAAGTCTTAGTAGTGGATGATGAAAAATTAATTGTGAAAGGAATCCGTTTCAGCTTAGAGCAGGATGGAATGGAAGTGGACTATGCATATGATGGAGAGAGTGCTTTAGAGGCGGCTCACGAAAAAAAATATGATATTATTTTGTTAGATGTGATGTTACCAAAGATGTCAGGGTTTGAAGTTTGTCAGCAGATTCGGGAATTTTCAGATGTTCCGATTATTATGCTTACAGCAAAAGGCGACGACATGGATAAGATCCTTGGACTCGAATATGGAGCTGATGATTACATTACGAAACCATTTAATATTTTAGAGGTTAAGGCGAGAATTAAGGCGATTATTCGACGAAGCAGTAAGAAAAATCAAAAAGAATCCGATGGACTGGAAGTTTATGGAAGCCTTAAGGTGGATTCGATGGGTAAACGTGTTTATATCAAGGATAAGGAAATTAGTCTGACAACGCGTGAGTATGAATTATTGAGTCTTTTGGTTCGTAATCCGAAAAAGATTTACAGCAGGGATAATCTGCTTCATGAAGTATGGGGAGCTGCATATCCGGGGGATGCAAGAACCGTGGATGTTCATATCCGAAGACTTCGTGAAAAAATAGAAGAGACACCAAGTGATCCGGCATTTATACATACAAAATGGGGTGTTGGTTATTATTTCGAGAATAAAGAGTAAAATTCAAGCTTTTAAAAGCCTGCGGGCACAAAGCATGGCTGTATTGATTCTGATAGGAATCATTCCGCTCGTTGTATTTACATTGATTTTTATCAATACATATCGGGCAAAGGCTATTTCACAACGTATTAATGAATTGCAGACACGAGGTTCCATTATATGTAACCTTGTTGTTTCTTCTGCCTATTTTACCAGCGATTCAGGGGCAGAAGTAGATTCTGAACTGACACAGGTTGCGGATATTTTTGGAGGCCGTATTTTGATTGCGGATTCTGATTTGAATGTAACCCGTGACACATATGGGTTAGAAGAAGGTAAAGTGATTCTTTTGGAGGAAGTTGTCCGGTGTGTCAACGGTGCAGACAGCAAATTTGTAAGCCAGAGTGAAAACATGGTAGAGCTGGTTCTTCCGGTGCATAATCCGGAGAGCAATTCGATTGATGGTGTTGTCGTAATGAATTTTTCGCTGAACAGTGTGAACACTCTGTATGATTCGATGCAGTCGATTGCAATTACGCTCGTATTGGTGCTTGGACTTATTATTCTTGTGATTTCTGTTTTGTATTCCGGTCAGGTTGTAATGCCTATGAAGGAAGTAGCCGGCTCGATTGCGATGATTTCTTCCGGTGATTTTAATGAGACGATGCAGATAACCGGATATTCGGAAGCAGAGGATATTTCGGATAAATTTAATTCAATGCTTAGTGTGCTGCAGAATCTGGAAGATGCAAGACAGGAATTTGTGTCGAATGTCTCACATGAGTTGAAGACACCGATTACGTCGGTTAAAGTTTTAGCAGAATCTTTGATTGGACAGGAAAATGTTCCGGTTGAACTTTATCAGGAATTTATGGTGGACATTAATGAAGAATTGGAGCGAATGAATAAAATTATCAATGATTTGCTTACCCTCGTAAAAATGGATAAAAATGCCTCAGAAGTCAATATTTCCGAGGTCAATATTAATGAATTTCTGGAAGCAATTTTGAAACAGCTTCAGCCGATTGCGGATAAGCGGAATATTGAGATGATTTTTGAAAGTGTTCGTTCTGTTACAGCACAGGTGGATGAAGTAAAATTGGCTATGGCATTTCGCAATCTGATTGAAAATGCGATTAAGTATAATTACGATAATGGCTGGGTTCGTGTTTCTTTGAATGCAGACCATAAATTCTTTTATTTGAAGGTATCGGATTCCGGGGTTGGTATTCCGGAAGAATTGCAGGATAGTATTTTCGAGCGTTTTTACCGTGTGGATAAGGCACGTTCCAGAGAAACCGGTGGAAACGGCTTAGGACTTGCAATTACGAGAAATGCAATTTTATTGCACCGTGGCTCAATTAAAGTTCACAGTATAGAACAACAGGGAACTACGTTTGCCGTACGAATTCCTCTGATGTATTCGGAATAGGAGGCTGCTATGAAAAAGATTATAATTTCCATGTTTCTTATTATGGCGGCGGGGATTTTATTTTCTTGTGGCAAAAGTAAAGAGAAAATGGATTCATATTTGGTTTATTATCTGAATCAGGATATGACAGGACTTGTAGAAGGGACGATGGAATCTCCTCATAAAAAAAAGGATACGAATGCAGTTGTTGCTGATTTATTAAAACAGCTTCAGACTACAGGGGAGGATGCCAACCTAAAGAGTCCGATTAGTGAAAATGTAGATGTATTAGATTTTGAAATGAAAAATCATCAGATGTCAATTTCTTTTTCTGCCGCGTATTATGAGAGAAGCGGCGTGGAAGAGACATTGTCCCGTGCAGCAATTGTGGAAACATTATGCCAGTTAGATGAGATTCATTATGTGGAATTTCATGTAGAAGATCAGCCACTCATGCTTTCGGGAAATGCCGTAGGACCGATGAGTGCCGATGATTTTGTGCAGAATCTGGATGCTTTGGGAAAAGAACAGCGCAGACAGGTTACGTTGTATTTATCGAACCGCACAGGAGATAAACTGCGTGCGGTAACGACATCGGTAACTTACAATGCGGCAACACCGTTGGCGGAACTTCTGATTAATCAATTGATTCAGGCAGATGAAGTGATAGCCGGACAAAAAGGGAAATTAAAGGATGTCAAACCGGCAATTCCAAAGGAAACGGTAGTGAATCACATAACAATACGCGACCAGATTTGTTATGTGGATTTGGGAAACGGATTTAATGATTTGCTGGCAGAAATCAGCAGTGAGGTAACAGTGTATTCAATTGTAAATACATTGTGTGAACTTTCTAATGTCAACCGGGTACAATTTACCATTGATGGTGAGGCACAGGAGCAGTACGGGGAGATGAATTCGTTCCATTCAGTATTGGAGCGGAATTTAAATCTTGTGGAAACGGTAAATGAGAAATAGAACATGAAATAAAAAGGGAGGAATCGGGTGAGGAGAAGACCACTTTGTGTGGTATTGGTATGCATGATTTTGGGGATTCTTTGTAATGCGTGGATAAATACAAAGGAACCGGTTTCTTATGAGCGGGAGTCGATTCATTTTCTTTGCGAACTTGAAGAATTTGTAAAAAAAGATAATGGATATACGCTTGTCGTTCGTGACGTAAAAGGGGAGGATTCATTTTCGTGCAAAAAAATAAAATTATATGCAAATGAGAATACGGCGATGCCAAAGGAGCTGCATATTGGTAATCTTTTGGCGGTCACAGCCTCCATCCATTCGTTTGAGAAACCGGGAAATCCCGGACAATTTGATGAATATAAATACAACACGGAATTAGGAATTACCGCGCAGGGATTTGCCGGTAAAATAGAAATAAAAAAGAATACGGTTAAAAATCCGGAAGATTTTCTGCATCGATTGAGAAATCACTTACAAGATGTGGTTTCTTTGTGCTGTAATGAAAAAACAGCGGGGATTGTATCCGCAATGGTTTTGGGAGATAAAAGTGGGTTGTCTGATGAAGTGAAACAGTTGTATCAGGAGAATGGAATTGCACATGTGCTTGCCATATCCGGACTGCATATTTCACTCATTGGTGCCAGCCTGTTTTTTGTACTGCGCAAATATTTTATGCCAATGCAGGGAGCGGCCGTTGTAACCATGGTGCTTTTGTTCCTTTATGGTATTTTGACCGGCTTTTCCATTTCGACACAGCGGGCAGTTATCATGATGGGATGTATGCTTTTGGCAAGACTTGCCGGAAGACATTATGATGGATTGAGTGCACTTTCGTTCAGTGCGATATGTCAGCTCTTGATTCATCCTATGGTATTGTTCCAGACCGGTTTTTTGCTTTCTTATGGAACGGTGCTCGGAATCTATGTTTTTGTGGATGTGTTCTGTGATGCGTGGGAAAGTAAAAATCCGATTTGGATGGCAGTTGCCGGAACGGCTGGTATTGAGCTTGTTACACTTCCTATCCTTTTGACGGCTTATTATGAATTTTCAATTTTAAGTATTGCCGCCAATGTACTGTTTCTGCCGTTTATGGGAGGAATTCTTGTGACTTTACTGGCTGGAATCGGACTGGGGAGTATTACCATTTTTGCAGGAAAATTCTGCTTTGGATTTGCACATTTTTGTTTTATGTTATTTGAGTGGATTGGAAATTTGTTTGTAAAGATTCCGGGGGCTGTTGTTATCACAGGAAAACCGACAGACTGGCAGGTGTTCTTGTATTATGGATGTGGTGTTTTGTTTTTATTTTTGCAGAAATGGAAACAGAAGAAAATATTTTTATTGACTCTTGTCTTTGGCGTTTTTGTATTATTTCTGCCGATTCATAATAATTTTGATTTGCAGATTACCAATCTGGACGTCGGTCAGGGAGATTGCAGCTGCATCCGCACAAAAAATCATACGTTTTTAATTGATGGAGGCAGTTCTGATGTAAATAAAGTAGGAAAATACCGTATGATTCCTTTTCTGAAATCGCAGGGGATATCTTATGTGTCGTATCTTTTTTTGACACACAGTGACAAAGACCACACCAATGGCGCCGTTGAATGGCTGTGTGCTGCCAATCAGATGGGAGTGAAAGTTGGAACCGTTATTCTGCCAAAATTAAATGAAAAAGAGGAGGCGTACTGTACGCTATTAGACGAACTCCGAAATAAAGGATGCAATCTTATGTTTATGCAGCGTGGCGATACGGTAACAATTGATGAGTTACGAATATCCTGTCTGCATCCATATCCGGATTATGAATGGAAATCAGCGAATGATTCTTCGCTTGTTTTGAAGGTGAATTATCAGAATTTTACAGGATTATTTACCGGAGATTTAGAGGAAGCGGGGGAGAAAGAAATCATCAATAAACTTTCCCATGTAAATTATTTGAAAGTTGCGCATCATGGCAGCAAGGGGGCGAGTTCAGAAATTTTTCTCGAGCAGGTAAAACCAGATGTTTCCGTTATTTCGTGTGGAAAAAAGAACCGTTATGGACATCCACACAAAGAGACGTTGAAACGTCTTGAAAATATAGGTTCTAAGGTGTACCGGACGGATAAAGAAGGGGCGGTATCCATTGAATGTCAGAACGGGAAATGGTACCTTTCTTTGTGGAAAAAAGAAAGTGGTAAAAAACGCTTGCTAAGTGACTGGTGATTATATTACAATAACGGTTGTAGGAGGAATTACAAATGAACTTTTTAGAGGAACGGATTCAAAAAGATGGAGTAGTAAAAGAAGGAAATGTATTAAAAGTGGATAGTTTTCTGAATCACCAGATGGACATCGAATTATTTGAAAAAATGGGTGAAGAATGGAAACGCCGTTTTGCCGGAAAACCGATTAATAAGGTAGTAACGATTGAGGCGTCCGGAATTGGAATTGCGTGTATTGTTGCTAAATATTTTGGAACGCCGGTTGTTTTTGCCAAGAAATCAAAAAGCATCAATATTGATGGTGATATGTATGTGGCAGAAGTGGAGTCATTTACTCATAAATGCAAAAATCAGGTAATTGTATCAAAGAAATTTTTATCACCGGATGACCATGTGTTAATTATAGATGATTTTTTAGCAAATGGATGTGCCCTGCAGGGGCTGATTTCGATTGTAAATAGCGCCGGGGCAACGGTTGAGGGAATTGGTGTTGCGATTGAAAAAGGATTCCAGATTGGCGGACAGACCATTAGAAATCTTGGTTATCAGTTGGAATCACTGGCAATTGTGGATGCCATGGATGCAGAGACCGGTTCGATTACATTTCGTGAGCAATAATTACACAGGAGAAAGAGGATAAAATGAATAAAGAGAAAAAAACAAAAGCTTCCATTGACAATATTTATACATTAAATGGTAAAGTGCCGCTTGGTCATGCCGTGCCGTTTGGATTACAGCATATTTTAGCGATGTTTGTGGCAAACATTGCGCCAATTATTATTGTGGCAAACGCCTGCAAATTATCAAACGGACAGATTGCCATGTTGATTCAGAGTGCTATGCTGATTGCCGGAATTGGTACATTAATACAGTTGTTTCCAATCTGGCGTGTTGGTTCGGGGTTGCCGATTGTAATGGGAATTAGTTTTACATTCGTATCCATTTTGTGTTTTATTGGAACAACTTACGGATATGAAACGATTGTTGGTGCTGTTTTGATCGGTGGTATTTTAGAAGGAACGCTGGGATTATTTGCAAAGTACTGGCTGAAGTGGATTTCACCGATTGTAGCAGCGAGTGTTGTTACAGCAATTGGTTTTTCTCTGCTGTCGGTTGGTTCTGCTTCGTTTGGCGGTGGAAGTGGAAGTGAGAACTTTGGTTCGGTGCAGAACTGGATTATCGGAACTGTGACGTTACTTAGCTGTATTTTGTTTAATTTATTTGCTAAATCTTATTTTAAACAGTTGTCAGTTTTATTTGGACTTGTGGTTGGATATATTCTGGCGGTTTGTATGCATCAGGTGGATTTTTCTGCACTTGCAAATACGTCAATTATTGCATTTCCGCATATTATGCCATTTAAGATGGAGTTTAATTTAAATGCCATTGTGTCGGTTACGTTAATTTTTCTTGTGTCGGCAACGGAGACGATTGGAGATACATCGGCACTTGCCTCATCCGGGTTAAACCGGGATGTGACGGTGAAGGAAACAACAGGTTCGATTGCCTGTGATGGTTTTGTCAGTGCATTATCTGCCTGCTTTGGCTGTCTGCCGATTACTTCTTTCAGCCAGAATGTTGGTCTTGTGGCAATGACAAAAGTTGTGAACCGTTTTGCTATTGCGACAGGGGCGGTTATTATGATTTTGGCAGGTATCTTTCCGATTTTTGGTGCTGTGCTTGCAACGCTTCCGGATTCTGTTCTTGGCGGGTGTACGATTATGATGTTTGGTACAATTGTAGTCAGTGGTATCCAGATGATTGGAAAATGTGGATTTACCCAGAGAAACATTACCATAGCTGCGTTATCCTTAAGCGTGGGAATTGGCTTTACCCAGGTACCGGAGATTTTTGCGATTTTCCCGCAGATTGTGCAAAATGTATTTGCTCAGAACTGCGTTGCAGTAGTCTTTTTAGTGGCTGTAATTCTGAATCTGGTACTGCCGAAAAATATGGAAGCAAAAGTTTGAAAATCTTAAAGACAAGCCGTTGTTTTTTTGATATAATGTTACTGCAAACAGAAATGATTACTTTTGGAGGTTATTAAATTATGGAACAGATTAAAAATCCTGTATTGCCGGGTTTTAATGCGGATCCGTCAATCATTCGTGTCGATGACACGTATTATATTGCAAATTCTACATTTGAGTGGTTCCCGGGGGTTCGTCTGCACGAGTCCAAAGATATGGTTCACTGGAAACTGCTGCCATCGGCATTGTCAACAACGACACTGCTTGATATGAAAGGAAATCCGTCTTCAGGCGGTATCTGGGCACCGGATCTTTCCTATGCAGATGGTAAGTTCTGGCTTGTTTACACAGATGTTAAAGTAACCGAGGGACCATTCAAAGATATGGTAAACTACATCACGACAGCAGAAGATATTCATGGTCCTTGGTCTGACCCGATTCGTGTGAATGGTGTTGGTTTTGATGCTTCGTTATTCCATGATGATGACGGAAGAAAATATCTTGTTCAGCAGACATGGGATCACAGAGAGTATCACCATGCATTTGATGGCATTACATTGACAGAATTTGATACAGAAACAATGCAGTTAAAACCGGAGACAGCAAGAAATATTTATAATGGTACAGAGGTGAAATTGGTCGAGGGACCTCACTTGTACAAAATTAATGGATATTATTATTTGTTTGCTGCTCAGGGCGGAACAGTATATACACATCAGGAAGTGGTTGCACGCTCTAAGACACTTGATGAATTAAGTTTTGAGACAGAACCGGATGGTCCATTTATCACAAACTTTGATACACCATATTTGGAAATCCAGAAACAGGGACATGGCGCACTTGTTGATACACCAAGTGGTGAGTGGTATTATGCAAGTCTTTGCGGACGTCCGTGGACACATGAAAATCAGTGCTGCATTGACCCACGTGGTTACTGTACTCTTGGACGTGAGACAGCGATTCAGAAAGTATACTGGGATGAAGAAGGCTGGCCTCGTATTGAAGGCGGCCACGGCGGAAAGGTTCTTGTAGACGCACCGAAAGATGCAATCAAAACAGATGCACCGCTTGACCATTCCATGCATGATGAATTTGACACTGAAAAATTACATAATGAGTGGAATACTCTTCGTGTTCCGTTTACCGATGCAATGGGAACAACAGGAGATGGCAAACTGACTCTCCGTGGACAGGGTTCTCTGAGCAATAAACATGAACTGTCACTGGTCGCAAAACGCTGGCAGGCATTTAACTTTGATGCTTCTGTAAAAGTAAGTTACAATCCATTTTCTTATCAGCAGATGGCAGGACTTACCAACTTCTATAATGACAAGCATTGGTCCTTTGCATTTATCACATGGAATGAGAAAAATGGACGTGTCATCGAAGTGGCCCAGTGTAACCGTGGCGGCTATACATCATTCCTCCGCGATGATGCAATTCCGGTACCGGATGGCGCAGATGTATGGTTCCGCACAAAAGTTAGAAAACAGACTTACACCTACGAATATTCATTTGATGGTGAGAATTACAAAGAAATTCCGGTAACCTTAGACGCATCCATTTTATCGGATGACTATGTACTGCAGAGCTATGGCGGATTCTTCACCGGTGCATTTGTTGGTATGGCATGTGTTGATTATGCCGGATACAATACGGTTGCAGAGTTTAGAAGTTTTGATTACAAAGAGTATGAAGACTAATTAGAAATTTGTAAAAGCGAGTCGGTCACAAAAATGCTGACCGGCTCGTATTTTTGAGAGGAGTCAGATATGCTTCGCATTGAGGATGAGTTAAAGAATAATCAAATATCCCGTTTCCAGCTTTTATACGGCGAGGAGCGATACATGGTTCAGTATTATCGGAATCAGTTGATTGAAAAACTATCGAATCCGGATGATGAGATGAACCGCACATTTTTTCGTGATAAACCGGAGCCATCCCAGATTGCCGAGGCGGCTCAGATTCTTCCATTTTTTGCTGAAAACCGTTTGATTGTTGTAGAGGACAGTGGTTATTTTAAAAGCAGCAGTGATATGGCAGATTATGTGGAGTCATTTCCGGAGACCACTTATATCATTTTTGTGGAGCGCGAGATTGATAAGCGCAACCGTCTTTTTAAGTGGATAAACAAAAATGGCTGTGTGACCGAGTGTACAAGACAGCCGGAACATATGTTGAAACGGTGGATTGCCGGTTACATGAAAAAAGCAGGGAAAAGCATTTCAACAAAGGGTGCCGAGCGATTGATTGAGCGAGTGGGAACGGATATGGAAATGCTCAGCAATGAACTTGAAAAATGCATCGGCTACGTAGGTGAAAGTAAGTTGATTGATGTGCCGGAAGTAGATGCAATTTGTTCGGGGGTAACGGTTTCCAAGATGTTTGACATGATTGATGCCGTGGCACTTGGCGAGAAAAACCGTGCGATGAAATTGTACGAAGATTTGTATACCAACAAGGAATCGCCGATGTCTATTTTATTTATGTTTTCGCGTCACATCAACATTTTGCTTCAGGTGAAGGAGTGTAAAAATCGCGGACTTCGCTCAGGAGAAATTGCAAAAAAATGCGGGGTTCCTCCGTTTACAATTCCTAAGTATGAAAAACAGGCGGCACTTTTCAAACGCAGTAAATTACTGGCGATGCTGCAAACCAGATTGGAGTTGGAAGAGCAGTTTAAATCCGGTAAATTGTCGGACCAGTTAGCAGTGGAATTGTTTTTAATTGAGGCACTTAACGGGGAGTAGAAAAGTTTATTACAAAAAATCCCCCGCACACAGCGAGGGAATGAAAACGGAGACGATGGGATTCGAACCCATGTGCCCGTGAAGGCAAAACGATTTCGAGTCGTTCTCGTTATGACCACTTCGATACGTCTCCACAACATATTCCATTTTATCAGAATAAGGTGATTTGTCAATAGAAAAATTTAATTGTATATTAGGTTTATATTTTCGGCCTTATATAGAAAACAAATACTAGGAGATGATATGTTGAAGCAACCCCCAAAAAAGAGATTAAAAACAATTGTACGGGCTTATGGTTTTCCTATTTTATTTGGAATTATTTTTGCCTGTATGCTTGTTTATTTTGTGCGTCCTTCTCAGATAGAGGGGGAAAGTATGGAGCCAACGCTTAAGGATGGTCAGCTGATTTTCTGCAGTGCTGCATTAAAAGGGCGGATTGAAAAGGGCGATATTATTTCTGCTATCATTTCACCAAAAGCGAATGTGCCAAAGAAATATCTTTTAGAGGATGGCAAATTAAATATTATTAAACGGGTTATTGGTGCGCCGGGGGATACGGTGGAAATTCGGGACAATGCAGTTTATGTGAATCACAAACAAATAGAGGAACCTTATTTGAATGAGCCAATGAAAACTAGGGATTGTATTTGCAAATTAAAAGAGGATGAATGGTTTGTGATGGGAGATAATCGAAATCATTCGTTGGACAGTCGGGCGTTTGGTGCGGTTCGGACGGAGGAGATAAGGAATTTGGTGTTGAATGGGTGAGTTGGGTAAATGGTATTCGAAATAGTAAAAGAAGGGGCTGTCGCACTAAGTGATATGCTCCCTTCTAGGTAGACAAGTGAAATAATTAAACTTGTTACTTA
>NZ_QTVH01000036.1:0-17862 GCF_003435975.1 Clostridium sp. AF36-4
ATCTGTTTTCGTCTCGAAAGCCTTATCTTTCCGCGTAAAACCGATTGTTTTCTCTGCTTCCGCTTTGTTGTTTCTTTACCGCGTCAGCAAATATTATTTTATCAGATAATCTCTTGCTTGTCAACACTTTTTTTAACTTTTTTTATTTTGCTTTTCAAAGTCTCTGTCGCGTCAACGAGTTATATCTTATCAAACGGTTCGACGTTTGTCAACACTTTTTTTCATATTTTTTTGATTTTTTTCAAAAAACTGATTTTATCGGATTTTTCTGAGAATAAAGCAAAGAATTTCCCACTGCACATTTATGCAGTAGGAAATTCCTTTGCCATACCTTCCTATTTTTCAAATCTCCACGAAGAAATATGATAATCCTTTCCCCGAAACACAAAATAAACATCATGCGCTCCCGTTACGCTCTGCGCAAGATTAGCTCTTATTTCTTCATACACATCTCCACCACCAGTAGGCTTCACGTCCACTTCCGCTACTTTCTTACCATTCTTTGCCACTTCAGGTCCATCCAGCCAAACCTCTATTTTTCCACTTTCCTTTTCCGAGGCAGCCTGAATACGAATACAATTTGCACCTTCCTCTGAAAAATCGACACTTGAAACGCCAAGCCAGTCTCCGGTATGAATCGAATCTACCACCATTTTATTCTGAGATTCAGATTCCTTTGTTCGCAGTCCTCCATTCCATGCCATCGTCGATGCATCACATTCTATATACGGATTCAACTGCACAACCGCAGATAGTCCTCCATATGTTGCTTTCGCCTCAATTGTCAGTTTTCCATTTGAATCTTCCCCTACATTAAGTTTATCCATATGCAATGTCCGGTACCCCTGCTTTGTTCCATATGCCGTTTCTTCCAGCATAGTTGTATGATATATAATATACCACTGCCCTTTAAACTGGATTAATTTATGATGATTATTATAATAGTTTCCAAACACCGATCCCGGATTAGCAAATAACTGTTTTTGATATTCAAATCCACTCATTGGCTTATCACTTGTCATAAAAGCAATACAGCAGCTTCCCGTTGTTTCATCACCGCTTGGAACCTTCCAGTTTGTACAATAAGAATATACATACGTTCCATTTATTTTATTAATTTCATTATCCTCAAACAAATAATACGGGTCTAATTCTTCCGGGTCTGATACCAGACTGCACATATCTTCACCCAGTTTCACTACGCGCGCCGACTTTGGATGCTCACTATCCGTACCCGTTCCGCCGCCAAAATATAAATAACCAGTTCCGTCATCATCAACAAGAACCGCAGGATCAAACAACCACGGTACTTCACTTGAGGAACAATTTGGGGTATCACGAGAAATCAGCCTTTTTCCACTTGGATCTTCCCATGGTCCTAACGGGGATTTTGAACGCAATACGCCAATTCCGTCTCCACCATTTGCAAAATAGAGATAAAACATAGTTCCATTTTTTTCTTCCCGTTTACAAATCGTTGGCGCCCAGGAATGTTTTGCCCATGTAGCCACTTCATTTACCTTAATAGTTCCATGATCTGTCCAGTTTACCAAATCCGCAGATGATATACAGCGCAGTTCACATGTATTGTATGAATTAGAAATTACATTACCTTTTGAATCCGTTTCCATTTTATCTGCTGTACCAAAAACATACAATCTTCCATCATATTCAACCGCCGTCGGGTCAGCCATAAAATTCTGTGTAATCAATGGGTTATTTCCAATCATACCTTTCTGTTCACTAAAACTTTTGGTCAATTGCAAATTATCCGTGTTTGCATCCTGTTCTTCAGATGGTGTGTAAGGGTCATAGCTTTTTTTCTCACCGGCAGAAACTGTATACTTGACATAAATCTTACTAATTTCCAAATCATCAATATTTACACCATAGGATGGTCCTTTAAAAAACAATTGTCCGGCTGCCGTCGTCGCCTCCAAATCATACAACAGCTCAATTTCACCACCAGTAAATCCAACCTCGTCATTGGTGTTAAATATATTGGAGTTCGTCGTCTGGCTATCATCAACAAGCCAGCTTCTGAATCCTTTTGTGCCATGATAAGTTCCTTTAAGCATTACGCTAAGAACTTCTCCTTTATTTATATTTTCCTTCAATGGAAACTGAAAATTCTCAGCATCCTGTATATGAAGTGTTTTCGTCTCTGAATCATAAGAACCAGCCTCACTGGCATTATTCATCCGGCATGTTGAAAGGTCTATCTCTTCATATCCTTCCGGCACATCCGACGCCGGAGTCTGGCTCGGCTGTGCCGTATCACTCGGTTCTGTCTTGGATGTATTATCCTGTGTCGCCGCAGGCGTCACTGTTGGTGTACTTTCTGTCTTCCTCGGATTTTTTGTGGTTTGCGGCACTTTCGTATTTGTAACATTTGTTTTTTTCGCTCCCTGCGCTCTAGCAACTTTCACTTTACATTTCAAGTGGTAATTCTTCTTTTTTGTCTTTACCTTAGCTACAACAACTGCCGTTCCTATTTTCTTTCCCGCAACAGTAACTTTGTTCTTTTTCTTTTTCGTTAATGTAATTATCTTTTTGGTTGTTTTCCACGTTGTCTTTAAAATCCCTTTACCCTTTATACGAATCGTTTTTTTCTGTCCTTTCTTCAGTGAAAGCACTTTTGTCTGCATTTTCGGTGCCGCTTTAGCACTTACCTCGTTCTCCATTCCGAGCGTGGTAAGCATTAATGCCGCTGCCATTCCACATGCAATTACTGATTTTGTTTTTCTTCGCATAAAAAAACCTCCTTTTTGAAATTGTTATTTATGATTTAATCATAACATATAAAAAAGAGAGGTTTCCATTCTACTTTTTTTGCTTCTATTGTAATTTTTGTGCATTCTTAATTTTTTCTTTTACGACGAAAATCTGAAGGCGAAATACTCATTTTCTTCTGAAAGACTTTAACAAAATAACTTTCACTGGAAAAGCCGCATTCTTTCGCAATTTCCTTTATCGTTTCATTACTGCTTGTCAAAAGCTCCATTGCATAATTCAGACGAACTTTGAGAAGATATTTAACCGGTGTCATACCACACTCCTGTTTGAATACTCTCGTCAGATAATTCTGGGACACGTGTAACTCTTCCGCTACTTCCAAAATACCATCAATTCTTTCAAATCGTCCTTCAATTATTTTCATTGCCTCTAATACCATAGGTGAAAACTTGTATCGTTCTGTCAATATCTCATGTGACAACTTGCACAAAAAATCATATGCTCCGGCAAACATCAAATACCGGCTGTCTAACAGAGACAATCTCCGTTTTATAATCAAATCTACCATGCTCGTAATCGCCATGCTGTTCGGCGGCATGTAAAATACTATTCCTGCTTTTTCAAGTATTTGATTGCAATATTTCTTAGTCTGTTTCGTAACAATAAACATAATCCAGCAGTACCGCCATTTTTCTTTTGTTCCAGGCTCCGGATACCGTTTTGTCTTCGACGGTTCAAAGATAAGAGCAGCGTGATTTTTCCCACATACATGTTTAATTCCCTTTTCATCTTCTACAATCCCACTTCCTTGTATTGTATACAAAAATGTGTATGTATAAATAGGTCGTTCATTGTGCTTAGTAACTTTATCCGGATACCACTCTGTCTCTACCCCAAGCGCAGTAAGCCTGAGTGGTCCCTCCAAAGTTTCTTCCTCACTCAAATATTCAAAACCAAAATGAAAATCATGATCAAACATTTACATTCCTCCTCAAAACATCTGAAAAAAAAACAGCCGACACATCTATATATATGCCAACTGTAAAAAACGGAGAAGGAGGGATTTGAACCCTCGCGCCGCTATTAACGACCTACTCCCTTTCCAGGGGAGCCCCTTCAGCCACTTGGGTACTTCTCCAGCTGAATAAAATTAAAATATATAATATGGTAAAATACCATAAACGGAGAAGGTGGGATTCGAACCCACGGCCCCTTTCGGAGTCACCGGTTTTCAAGACCGGCTCCTTAAACCACTCGGACACCTCTCCAAAGACTGCTTGAACAGTATATCATCCCCATCCCCACCTTGTCAAGCATAAATTTCCGAAAGCCACAAGCCATGCAAAAAGTAAAGAATAAATTTTGTCGGGAGCTTGCTCACGTAAAAAAATTTGTTCTTTTGCTTTTTTATAGGGCGACAGCCCATGACTGAGCAGGCTTTGCCTGCGAGGTCGCATGGCTTGTGGCTATACAGCACATGACTTGTAACTGAGTGAGCTAGCTTACTCCCCCAGTTTCAGTCCAGGCACCGCATTTAAATCAAGCCCATGGCGCACTCCCTTCACAAAATCATAATACCCGGCAGCACCAATCATCGCCGCATTATCCGTACACAAAATCGGCGTCGGCATATAAAAAAAATACCCTCGTTTTTTGCAAGCCTCTTTCATACCTTCCCGCAGCCCCGAATTGCAAGCAACACCACCCGCAATTGCTACTTTCTTAATGCCATAGTCTTTTGCCGCAAGCATGGTATGATTCACAAGTACATCTACAACCGCCTGCTGGAACGACGCCGCAATATCTGCCTCTGAGTAAGAAAGACCTTTCATTTTACAACCATTAATATAATTTAATACCGAAGATTTTACACCACTGAAACTAAAGTCATATGGCGCCCCATCAATCGAAGCACGCGGAAATTCAATTGCCTGCGGATTTCCTTCTTTTGATAATCGGTCAATTTTAGGACCGCCCGGATATCCAAGACCAATTGCACGTGCCACTTTATCAAATGCTTCACCCGCGGCATCATCTCTTGTTCTTCCTAAAATCTCATACTCTCCATAATCGCGCACAATCACCAAATGACTGTGTCCACCGGAAGCCACCAGACATAAAAAAGGTGGCTCCAATTCCGGATTCGCTATGTAATTTGCCGATATGTGTCCTTCAATATGATGCACGCCGACAAGAGGCTTATCTGCTGCATAACTAATTGCTTTTGCAGCACCAACGCCCACCAATAAAGCTCCAACCAAGCCGGGGCCATAAGTGACACAGACTGCGTCCATGTCATCCAATGTCTTTCCGGCTTCTGTAAGAGCCTCATCAATAACCTGATTAATTTTTTCGATATGCTTGCGCGAAGCAATTTCCGGCACAACGCCACCGTACAGTTTGTGAATATCAATCTGCGATGCAATAATATTAGAAAGAACTTTCCTTCCATTTACAACAACTGCCGCTGCTGTTTCATCACAGGAACTCTCAATCGCAAGCACTGTAATATCTTTTTGTTCCAAAACAATCCTCATTTCTGCCACAGGGCTACTGATTTTGTTTTTTCGATTTCAGCGGATTAAACTCACGGATTCGCCATTTGCCATCTTCTTTTACAAGAATTGCATACCAGTTCACCGTATTATAATCATTGTCTGTACGAACAAAATAGGAAAACTTCAAATAAACCATTTCTGTTCCATCAATCGTTTTATACTGAAACTTATTTTCATCTTCTATGCTGTAATTAATAATCTTGCGTTTTTTCGGAGGATATTTTTTCTTCTCTGCCGAAATCTCACTTTCCATCTTATCCTGTGAATTTTTTTTCTGAAGACTTTCACAGTAAAGCACACGGAGTTTTCCAACAAGCGTTGAAAAGTCATCGTCAGATAATTTTTTATTATAAATACACTGGTTGATTCTTCCAAACAGTTTAATAACCTCTTTCGGAGTTTCCGGATATCCGGCATCCATATCTTTTGCAACCAGTTTTTCCGTCTCCGTCGTCGGTGTATGCACGGTATCCTGCAACTGCAGTTTCTTCATATACTGGTAATATACTGCCAGCACGCCAAGAACAACAAGCACAACAAGAATCAAAAAGGTAATTAAACCACGTTTTTTCTTCTTTTTTTCTTTCCGGTTCATGCACACCCTCCTCTCATATCACTACTCATTTTCTTTCTTTTCAAACGTCAAATAAACCGACTTTCTGTCCTTTCCCGGTTTTGCAGCTGGAAAAATCTTACGAACCGGCTCCATAAAATCATCCGGCCGGATTAATGATGGACTATAATGTGTGAGCCACAATTCAGAAACCTCCGCTTCTTTTGCCAACTGTGCCGCCTCCGTAAACATCATATGTCGGTTTTCTTTCGCCTTTGATACCATCTCCGGCTCACCATACATCCCTTCACAGATAAACAAATCTGCCTTTTTCGCGTGTTCGACAATTGTAGGAACCGGTCTTGTATCCGTACAATACGTAACCTTCAATCCCTTCCTTGCCGGACCAAGTACCATATCCGGTGTATAGGTTTTTCCTTCCCAATCTACCGTTTTCCCCTTTTGCAGGGAACTCCAAACTTTCATCGGTACATCATTTGCTTTCGCTTTCTCCGAATCAAATCGTCCTGCACGCTGTATAATCTGGCTGTAACCATAACACGGAACCGTATGTTTAACACGAAACGCTTCCAAAATATAGCCACATATTTCAAACCGATGGAACGATTCCGTCAACTCGATATACTCAATTTCAAATGGAAGTCCGGGCGCCACAACAAGCAGTGACTCCACCACTTTTTTCATCCCTTTTGGTCCGATTATCGTCAAACGCTCGGTCCGCTCCGCATTTCCCATCGAAAGCAAAAGTCCCGGAAGACCGCTTACATGGTCACCGTGAACGTGCGTAAGGCAAATCGTGTCAATGGCATGCATACTAAAACCCTTTTCCCGAATACTCACTTGGGTTCCCTCACCGCAATCAATCAAAAGACTGCTGCCATTAAACCTTGTCATAAGCGCCGTCAGCGCTCTTCTTGGCAGCGGCATCATGCCACTGGTACCTAAAAGGCATACATCCAGCATGGTAAAATCCTCCATTTCTCCCATTCTTCCCTATTTTATCATACTTGCCCTATATTTTCAAATTAAATCTTCATGGAGCACTTCAATCTTCTCCGTTTTTTTCACAGGTATTACAAACTGATCAATCATTTTCTCGTAACATGACTCACAAATAGCAAATTCGTGAACTTCCAAATCCCGTTTTGAAAAATATCCCCACTCTTTTCTCACCCAAAGCGCCTCTTTTTCAATCTGTCGGCCACATGCATTACACTGGCAAATCCTCTTTAGCAAAGCAGTTGCCCCCTTTCCACATGATAGCAACATTATAACAGAGGGGCTTCTCAGCTTCTAGTTGTAATATTTTCCTTTTCCATGCGTTCTCTCTCCGCCTGCGATAACCGAAGATACATTGGAGCAAACTCCGCTGCCTTCATCTGTCTGCCCTGCTCATAATATTTCTTTCCAAGCGCTGTGACAGAAGACGCTCTCTGATACCGCACACTGTCTGCGCAAAAACGACACAAAAGTCCCTCGCACTGTTTGATTTTCTCCTGAAATACCGGAACGCCATCCCCCAAAAAGATGACTTCCCGTTTCGTTTCTTTTGCTTTCTGTAAAACCACTTCAATCGGTGCCGCATCCGGTTTCTCAATTTCTACCGGCACTTCTTTCGACACATCATAGATGCCATAATACGCCTGCTGCCTTCTTGCATCCATAATTGGGCAGACCAGCGCCTCCGCACCCGCAAGATTGTAAGCAAGCCCTTCCAATGTCGGCACTGCTATAAGAGGAATCGAAAGTGCTCCTCCTAATCCTTTTGCAGTTGCTGCTCCGATACGAAGCCCGGTAAAAGAACCAGGTCCGCTTGCAATCGCAATCGCATCCAGTTCTTTTACAGAGACATCCGCCATCTCTAACATATCGTGAATCATCGGAAGCAATGTCTGGGAATGTGTTTTCTTATTATGAATGGTATACTCTCCAACCAATTTATCATCCGACTGTAATGCCACACTTGCCACCAGTCCGGAACTGTCTATTCCTAATATATTCATCATTTTCACCTCATCTCGTCTAATGTTATCTCTCGAAAATCAAATCCTTTTTTCAAATCTTTTGCAATCGTTACCTGATGGCAGTCATCCGGCAGAATATCTCTTATCTGCGACGCCCACTCAATCAGGCACACACCGTCCCCGTAAAAATAACCTTCACAGTCTAATTCATACATTTCTTCCACATCCGCAATTCGGTACACATCAAAATGATATAACGGAAGCCGGCCTTCATGATACTCCTGAACAATGGTAAAGGTCGGGCTTGTAACCGGCTCCGTGATTCCCAGTCCATGGGCAAATCCTTTGGCAAATACAGTCTTGCCAACACCTAAATCTCCCTCCAGTAAATAAATATCACCGGGAGATGCCTGTCTCGCAATTTCTTCCGCCACCGCAAAAGTTTCTTTCTCACTATTGCTCTGCCAAATCATTTCTTCGTCTTCTCCTTTACAAATGCCACCAGTTCATCAAATTTTTCCTCACAGGAATTCCTGGTAATAATTGTCGCATATATTGCTGACGTAAATAAATACATTTCATTTTTCCGATACACCACCTTGCGCAAATCACTCCACTTGCAGGAGGACGAAGCCTCACCCTGTGTCACGGAAATTCCTTCCTCATCAATATGGCAGAACAGAGGAATCTGCATTTCTTCCTGTGCCATCTGGCGTCTTCCTTTTTTCGCAAGAGTAAGCGGCTGAACAATCAAAAACAAAACCGCAATCACAATCCAGACCACACGCTGGTTTGCATTCCACATATTCCATTTTATAAATACTGCTGCCAATGAAGCAATTCCTAGAAGTATACCAAATAACCCGGTTGCTTTCGTATAATTATAATGAAGTAGAAAACGACTCATCGTTTTCCCATCCAGTTTTAATTCAAAATCCATCGACATCTTTCGTTCTCCTTTCCGAATGGCATCGTAATTTCAGTATAACAAATGCCCTCTGCATTGACAAGCCTTAGGTTTTTTAATACACTATTATATAATAAAACAACTATTCAGGACTTCATGTAAAAAATTCAATGGAGCGTCGTGCCTGCACGTAAGAAACATTGATTTTGCTACATGAGGTCCGAATAGTTGAAAACAACCCACAGGGAGGAACATCATATGTTTGGTTCATTCATTGGAAACGTCGCCGGCATTTCCTACTTTCTTGCATTTCAGATTTTAGGAATTCTTTTGGCGCTGTATTTATTCCAGAAAGAAAAAACGGGAACAACGCTTTTATTCGGCAGCGTATTCGGCAGTTTTGCCCTTCACTGGCTGCCTACCATTTACGCCTTTTTCTTTCAATTTTCCGTAAAAGCACATTTATTTGCTTTTATTAGTTTTGTCGCGATTGTCTGGGCTGTGTTAGCTTTTGGCAAAGAACACACGCTATTTAAAGGACGATTTAAAAAGCCGGATATTGTTGCACTTTTCCGCGAAAATCCTGCTTTATTTCTCTTGCTTCCTTTATTTATTTATACCTGCTATGTACTTTTGCATGCTACCATTCCATACATCAATGGAAGTCTGCACAGCGGGCAGAGTACATACGGCGATATGAATATGCACTTAGGTTTTATTACAAGTATTGCCAAGCAAAAAACTTTCCCGCCGGAATACTCCATTCTACCGGGCACAAAACTCGCCTACCCATTTTTATCCGACAGTATTTCCTCAAGTGTTTACATCTGGGGAACTTCTTTGCGGACAGCCTATCTTCTGCCGATGTTTTTTGCCTTGATTCAGGTCTTTTCCGGCGTCTATCTTTTGGCAAAAAAAATCATGCAGTACTTTGGTGGCAGCATCCGCGGAAAAAGTTTTCTTGCTATTGCTCTTTTCTTTTTCAATGGCGGTTTAGGCTTTTACTACTTCATGAATAAGGGGCTGTTTAGCGAAAACTTTACCCGTATTTTCACTGCCTTTTACGAGACACCAACGAACTATGTACAGGCAAATATTCAATGGCACAATATCATCTGCGATATGTTGATTCCACAGCGTGCTACCTTATTCGGATGGGCAATGCTGTTTCCGATTCTCATCCTGCTCTACCGCGCAGCAGAAGAAAAAAGCACCTTATACTTTGCAGCTGCCGGTGTGCTCGCCGGAGGACTTCCATTGATTCATACACACTCGTTCCTTGCTCTTGGCGTTATGTGTGCCGGCTTTGTCATTCTTACCATGCGCAAAAATGCAAAGGAAGCAAAAGAATTCACCATCCCGGTCTGGGGACGTTTTCTTTTAACTGCTGCATCCTTATTTGCACTTACTTATATCAGTCTGCGTCAGAAATCCGATACACCGATTGAGGCAAATACTCTGCTTATTATCGGCGTCTTGATTGCAGCAGTTTTAGTTCTTGGTATGCTTGCCTCTTTGATTACTTCATGGGAAAAGCAAACCGCAATCCACTGGGGCATGTTTCTGGGAATCGTATTGGTAATTGCTCTTCCGATTTTATTTACCTTTACTTTCAAACAAGCTTCCGGCGATAATTTCGTCCGTGGATTTTTCAACTGGAACAACTCAAATGTAGAAACAATGGATAATTACATCGTCTTCTACCTAAAGAATCTCGGAGTTATGTTTATTCTCCCGGTTCTTTCACTCATTTTTGGCACAAAAAAACAGCGCCGGATTATGATGCCGGCTCTGTTCCTTTGGTTGATTTCAGAGTTTGTTTTGTTCCAGCCAAACCCTTATGACAACAATAAATTAATGTTAGTATCCTATTTCTTCTTCTGTGTGGCAAGTGCTGATTTTGTATGGGACACTGCCGTGAATTTCTGTGAATTTACCAAAAAGAGAATTCACATCCTGCGTCCGGTTCTGGTAACCATCGTTGCCATCTTAGGCACACTTGCCGCTGCCTTAACAATGGGAAGGGAAGCCGTTGCCGACTATGAGCTTTACAGTGCCGACTATGTTTCCCTCTGCAAATGGGTAGAAAAAAATACGGAACCATCGGATATCTTTTTAACCGCAAACAATCACAACAATGCAATTGCCTCACTGACCGGTCGAAACATTGTATGCGGCTCCGGAAGCTTTTTATACTTCCACGGTCTTGACTATGCCGCACAGGAAGCCGATGTAAAAACGATGTACGAAAATCCGGAAGCCCGCGACAGTCTGCTTGAAAAATACAACGTTACATATATCGTAATTGGTCCTTGGGAAAATGGAAGCTATTCCATCCCTGATATTAATGCATTTGCCGAAAACTACGACTGCGTCTACAACAAAAACGGAATTTTAGTATTTGAAGTGTAACATCACTTATTCGCAGGAACATACTTGATAACACCTGAATCGTAAGTTGTTTCACTTTCGATCTGACTTTCGTTTGTTCTGCGTACTAACAAATACAATTCCTGATTAGCACCAACCAAAACATCATAAATTACATCATCTGCCAAACTGTCAAAATTGCCATCTGCGCTGAGACGGGTGGCAGATGTTTTTTGTCCAAAATCACTAAACCGATAAAGTCCTGACAAATTAAAAGCATACATCTGCCAGTTCGTTGTATCGCTGTCAAAATACCACTCATATTTTTTATTATCTTCCGAGATATCGTCTCCAAATTCGGAAGTACGCGATAAAGTCTGTGAATCCAATACGCCAAATTTTTTCTTTGACATGGAATAATACACAATCTCATTTTCTCCATATCCTACTCTTTTCGAAAATGCGCCATCCGAAACAGATTCACAGAGATTTGTTCTCGTTCCGCTCACAGAGTCAAACCACATGGCACTTGACGAATTAAACACAAGCATCGGTGTTCCGTCTTCTGTTACATGAAATTCTGTTACATCGTATTCCTTTGCATAATCTGTTTCACTGCCATTTTCTTCTACCTTAGTCTGCAATTTTGTCTTTTGCACCGCATTTGAATTTTCATCAATGGCAAGGAGATAGTATTCACTCGCACCACTTTGTTTTTCAAAAGGATTTGCATTTTCATCATACAATTTAACCTGCATAAGGGCATAGAGATTTCCATCATCTCCCCGTGAAATATAGGGAAGGTCCACAGAATCCACAGAGCCCTCCATTGTTTTTTTCACCAGTTTCGTAAGCGCCTTACGACCATATTGTTTCGTCTGCCAGTCGCCCGCCGAATTTAACGTATACTCATAAATCGAGCAGCCCGTATCGTCCTCGTCATCCGATCCTACCACATACTGATAAAGCGCCGGCTCTCCCTCTGCATTCGTCTGTAAATCAGTAACCTGAATTTCATCTTCATCCAATAACTCATCCGGTACACTGTAAAAATCCTGTTCAACATACTTATTTCCCTGTGATGGTTTTTCCGTCGGCTCACTCGTTTTGGAACCGCCGCTGCCACACCCAGTCACAAGCATAGCCCCTACACACAGCATCACTAACAGTCGTTTCATCTCATCCTTCTCCTTTACAATATCATTGACAGCTGAATCCGCTTCTTCTGCATATCCACCTGTAATACTTTAACATCTACTACATCTCCAACAGAAACAACATCCAGCGGATGTTTAACAAATTTTTTATCCGTCAGTTTAGAAATGTGAACAAGTCCGTCCTGATGCACACCAATGTCTACAAAGGCTCCAAAGTCAATAACATTACGCACGGTTCCTTTCAAAATCATGCCCTCTTTTAAATCTTTCATTTCTAATACGTCACTGCGCAAAATCGGTTTTGGCATCTCATCACGCGGGTCGCGTCCCGGTTTTTCCAATTCGCGGATAATATCTTTCAACGTAATCTCGCCAATGCCAACCTGCTCTGCCAGTTTTTTTGTATCTTTTGCCATCAATGACAAACCGGTAAGCCCGCCGGCTATATCCTCTAACTGGTATCCAAGCATTTCCAGTAACTTTGTTGCTGCCTCATAAGATTCCGGGTGCACACTCGTTGCATCCAGTGGGTTTTTGCCACCGGTAATGCGCAAAAATCCCGTACACTGTTCATAAGCTTTTGGTCCTAATTTAGCCACTTTCAAAAGTTCTCTACGACTCTTAAAACGACCATTTTCCTCACGGTATGTTACAATGTTTTTGGCAATTGCTTTTGACACACCAGACACATATTCAAGTAACGACGCCGATGCTGTGTTCAAATCAACTCCAACATTATTTACGCAGTCCTCTACAACATTTTCCAGTGCCTCACTCAGTTTTTTCTGGTTCATATCGTGCTGGTACTGCCCAACTCCGATACTCTTCGGGTCAATTTTCACAAGCTCAGCCAACGGGTCCTGCAGTCGTCTTGCAATCGAAACAGCACTTCTCTGTCCCACGTCAAAATTTGGAAATTCCTCTGTCGCCAGCTTGCTCGCTGAATAAACCGATGCTCCTGCTTCATTGGTAATAATGTATTGAACCGGACGATTCAATTCCTTTAACATATCTACAATAACAAGTTCGGATTCTCTTGACGCCGTTCCATTCCCAACCGAAATCAGGCTGATGTTATACTTTTCAATCATTGCCTTAACAATGCGTTTGGTCTCTGCAACTTTATTCTGCGGCTCCGTTGGAAATACCACAACGGTGTCAAGCACTTTTCCCGTCTCATCCACAACCGCCAACTTACAGCCGGTACGAAATGCCGGATCCCAGCCAAGTACCACTTTCCCGGCAATTGGTGGCTGCATCAAAAGCTGCTCCAAGTTTTTGCCAAACACGCGAATCGCCCCATCTTCTGCCGTCTCCGTTAATTCATTTCGGATTTCTCTTTCAATTGCCGGCGCAATCAAGCGCTTATAACTGTCCGCAATCATCTCTTCCAGATACGGTGTTGTATATTCATTTTCCTTCACAATTACTTTTTTTCGCAAATACCGCAGAATATCATCTTCAGGCGCCTCAATTTTTACCGTCAGAATTTTTTCTTTCTCACCGCGGTTAATTGCAAGGGTCTGATATCCGGACACCTTGGAAAGCACCGTAGAAAAGTCGTAATAATTTTCATATACACTTTTCTCCTCTGCATTTTTCGCCGCAGAAACCAATGAACCCTTTTGCATTGTTGTCTTACGAATCGCAGTTCTGTAATCGGCTTCGTCTGCAATTGCCTCCGCCAAAATATCCAGTGCTCCGGAAATTGCCTGCTCCACTGTCGCAACCTCTTTTTCCTCATCCAGATACTGCTTTGCTTCTTCTTCCACAGAATGGTCTAACATCTGCAAAAGAATCTGATTTGCCAGTCCTTCCAATCCTTTTTCTTTTGCAATCGTAGCACGTGTGCGTCGTTTCGGACGATATGGACGGTACAAATCTTCCAAAAGCACCTGTGTCTGTGCCGCCAGAATCTGCTGCTTGAGTTCTTCGGTTAATTTCCCCTGCTCCTCAATGCTGGCAAGCACGGTCTCTTTTCTTTCTTCCAAATTACGCAAGTACGTTAATCTCTCATCCAGATTACGTAGCTGCTCATCATTTAACGAACCATGTTTTTCTTTCCGATAGCGGGCAATAAACGGAATTGTACAGCCTTCGTCAATCAATTCCATTACTGCTTCAACCTGCCATACTTTAATTTTCAGTTCTTCTGCTATTTGTCTTGCAATATTCATTTCTCTGCTCCTAATATAATCCTTTTTTACTTGGGTTAAAACCTAACGACATTCTAACATTTTCGGGAAAGAATTTCAATTAGAGGTTTTGGCAGGGATGTGCGAAGTGTTCGTTGGCACTTTTTTCAGGTTCCGTAATTCACGAAGAAAAGTTTGCCTCTCGTGTGTCGCTTTCGCTGACAAACGCGCAAAGGTATCGATATGCAAAACACGCATATCTGATACCTGCGTGTTTGTACGCACTCGCTTCAAATCTTTTCTTCGTGAATTACTGGAATACTGAAAGAACTAGCTGCGAACATTTGGCGCAAACCAATATCCTCTTCCCCCTTTATTTTTGCCACTGATAATTGTGCACTAACTTTTGGTAGATTTTTGTTTAACTCGTTCAGAACAACTCTTTTTGCTTTATATAAAGGGTATGGTTGCATTTTGGCGCTTCGTCAACTAATTCAATAGCTCTTTCCATTTGAGATGGTCAAGAAAACAAAAGCAAAGCCCCCGCAGACAAGCAATGCTTATCGACGAGGGCTTTGTTTTATTTATTAGGCACTACGCGCCTAGCTTGCATTCACTATTTCTGGGCGATAGCTGCCTGTGCTGCTGCCAAACGTGCAATCGGCACACGGAATGGAGAGCAGGATACATAGTCAAGACCAATCTTGTTGCAGAACTCAACAGAAGATGGGTCACCACCGTGCTCACCACAAATACCGCAGTGAAGTTTTTCGTTTACAGGTTTCCCAAGTTTCAGAGCTGTTTCCATCAACTTGCCAACACCTTCCTGGTCAAGTTTAGCAAATGGATCGTTCTCGAAGATTTTAGCATCATAGTATGCATCCAAGAACTTACCAGCATCATCACGGGAGAAACCGAATGTCATCTGAGTCAAATCGTTTGTTCCGAAACAGAAGAAGTCAGCCTCTTTAGCGATTTCGTCAGCAGTCAATGCTGCACGAGGAATCTCGATCATAGTACCAACCTCATACTCAAGGTTTACACCTGCTGCTGCGATTTCAGCATCTGCTGTCTCAACAACGAAATTCTTAACATATTTCAACTCTTTTACTTCGCCAACCAATGGAATCATGATTTCAGGTTTAACATTCCAGTCCGGATGCTCTTTCTGAACTTCGATTGCAGCGCGGATAACTGCCTTTGTCTGCATCTTAGCGATTTCCGGATAAGTTACAGCAAGACGACATCCACGATGTCCCATCATTGGGTTGAACTCATGCAGGGAAGAGATGATTGCTTTGATATCCTCAACGGATTTACCCTGTGCATCAGCCAATTTCTTAATATCAGCTTCCTCTGTAGGAACGAACTCATGAAGAGGTGGATCCAAGAAACGGATGGTAACCGGATTTCCTTCCAAAGCTTCATACAATGCTTTGAAGTCTCCCTGCTGATATGGAAGAATCTTATCAAGAGCAGCCTCACGCTCTTCTACTGTATCGGAGCAGATCATCTCACGGAAAGCAGCAATTCTGTCTTCCTCGAAGAACATATGCTCTGTACGGCAAAGTCCGATACCTTCTGCACCAAGCTCACGTGCTTTCTTAGCATCTGCCGGTGTATCTGCATTTGTACGAACTTTCATCGTACGGAACTTGTCAGCCCATTCCATAACACGGCCGAACTCACCTGCGATTGTAGCATCAACAGTTTTGATAACGCCATCGTAGATGTTACCGGTAGAACCATCAATTGAGATATAATCTCCTTCATGGTACTCTTTGCCGGCCAATGTGAATTTCTTGTTTTCCTCATCCATGTTGATATCACCACAACCGGATACACAGCATGTACCCATACCACGTGCAACTACGGCAGCGTGGCTTGTCATACCACCACGAACAGTCAAGATACCCTGAGATGCTTTCATACCAGTGATATCTTCCGGAGAAGTCTCAAGACGTACAAGTACGACTTTCTCGCCTCTCTCATTCCACTCTACAGCATCCTCTGCTGTAAATACGATTTTACCACAAGCAGCTCCCGGAGAAGCACCAAGTGCTTTACCAATTGGAGTAGCAGCTTTCAATTCTGCTGCATCAAACTGTGGGTGAAGAAGTGTATCCAAGTTACGAGGATCGATCATTGCTACTGCTTCTTCTTCTGTCTTATGTCCTTCATCAACGAGGTCACAAGCAATCTTCAAAGCAGCCGGAGCGGTTCTCTTACCGTTACGGCACTGAAGCATGTAAAGTTTTTTGTTCTCTACAGTAAACTCCATATCCTGCATATCATGGTAGTGATTCTCAAGGATATCACATACTTTGATAAATTCAGCATATGCTTCTGGGAATTCCTGCTCCATCTGAGCGATTGGCATTGGTGTACGAACACCGGCAACTACGTCCTCGCCCTGTGCGTTCTTAAGGAACTCACCCATCAATTTATTCTCGCCTGTAGCAGGGTCACGAGTGAAGGCAACACCTGTACCGGACTCATCATTCAAGTTACCGAATACCATAGGCATTACGTTAACTGCTGTTCCCCATGAATAAGGGATATCGTTGTCACGACGGTATACGTTTGCACGAGGGTTGTCCCAAGAACGGAATACAGCCTCGATAGCAAGTTTCAACTGCTCAACCGGATCTGATGGGAAATCTTCACCAAGCTGTTTTTTGTACTCAGCTTTGAACTGCTCAGCCAAAGTCTTAAGATCAGCTGCTGTCAAATCTACGTCATACTCAACGCCTTTTTCAGCTTTCATTTTATCAATGAGCTGCTCGAAATATTTCTTACCAACTTCCATAACGACATCGGAGAACATCTGGATGAAACGTCTGTAAGAATCGTATACGAAACGCTCGAATTTAGGATCCGGGTTTCCTTCGATCATTGCAGCTACTACTTCGTCATTCAAACCAAGGTTAAGGATAGTATCCATCATACCAGGCATGGATGCACGAGCACCGGAACGTACGGAAACGAGAAGTGGATTTTTGAGGTCACCGAACTTTTTACCGTTCACTTCCTCCATCCATTTAACACCTTCCATTGTCTGAGCCATAATCTCATCATTGATTTTACGGCCATCTTCATAATACTGCGTACATGCTTCTGTACTGATAGTGAAACCCTGTGGTACCGGAAGACCGATTTCAGTCATCTCCGCAAGGTTAGCACCTTTACCACCAAGCAGATTACGCATGGTCATGTTACCTTCTTTGAAGGTATAAACCCATTTGTTTGCCATGATACTTATTTCCTCCTAAATAATATAATAATGTATTTTGACACAGAAACATTTGCATAGAAATAACGCAACAGTTCTGCGGTCGCTGATTCCATTGTAACATAAAGAACGCCGAGAGAAAAGCACTTTTTTCGTCTTATCCGATTTTTTGGTAATTCTTGAGTTTCCGCAAAGCACATTAAAAAAAGTGGATGACTTTAATTAAAAC
>NZ_QTVH01000037.1:0-14836 GCF_003435975.1 Clostridium sp. AF36-4
ACAGGCTTATAGCCGCAGAGGAAACCACCAGCTGAGCTGGTGGTCATGATTGTACGTTAAAATTGAAAAGGAGGGCAGACGGTTTTGGCGCGAAGCTCGACGCGGGATATTGCGAAAACCATATTTTGGTGATATGATTATTGCAGTGTTGTGATAAATTGTCGGCTAAGCGCTGTTAAAGTGCTAGATATTTATGGGTACGGACAAAATAATACAAGGAAGGTGAATCTATGTTATTCATATGCTATCCCAAATGCTCAACCTGCAAAAAGGCAAAAAAGTGGTTGGACGAGCATCATTTAAATTACACGGAGCGTCATATTGTAGAGGAAAATCCATCGTATGATGAACTAAAAGAATGGGTTTCTAAAAGTGGGCTTCCTCTAAAAAAATTCTTTAACACAAGCGGATTGTTGTACAAGGAGATGAAGTTGAAGGATAAACTTCCGACAATGAGCGAAGATAAACAGCTTCAATTGCTGGCAACCAATGGAATGCTTGTCAAACGTCCGCTGGTTATTGGGGATGAAGCAATTCTTGTTGGTTTTAAGGAAAATGAGTGGAGTGAAAAATTGGAATGAAAATATAAGTGAGGGGGAATAGTATATGGAGAAAATATATATATGGATAATTGCATTAATGGTGCTTTCTGCGTTAGTAACCATTATTAAGCCGAGGATAAAAGGGAAAATGGGTGAAGCAACGGTAAGTATGCTGTTAAAAAAGTTGGACAAAAATAAGTATCAGGTAGTTAATGATGTTTTGTTGAGTGCAGAGGGTGGAAATACACGTACAACGCAGATTGATCATGTGGTTGTTTCAATTTACGGTATATTTTCAATTGAAACCAAGAATTATAAAGGACAGATTTATGGTTCGGAGTCTTCGGCAAAGTGGACACAGAACATTTACGGTCACAAATATTCATTTATGAATCCCATATATCAGAATTATGCGCATGTAAAGGCGTTAAATGCCTTGCTTCAAAGTCATGGTTATGAAAATATTCCGGTTTTCTCAATTGTGACTTTTCCCGGGGATGCTGTGCTAAAAATAAAGACAACAAAATCGCAGGTTGTGAAGTGGGGAGCAGTTACAAAGACGGTCAAAAAACTTTCTGTCCAATCGGTTCTTTTGAGAGAGGATATGGATAAGATTCTGGCAATACTTACAAATTATATGAGTACCAGGACAGATACGTGTAAACATGTGAATGAAATAAAAGCAGCAAAATATGTTAAGAAGCAGAAAGAGAAATCAGGAATGTGCCCGAAATGTGGGGGCGCGTTAGTTTTACGCAAGGGCAAATATGGCAAGTTTTATGGATGCAGTAATTACCCGAAATGCAGATATACGGCACCGGTAAAATAGGGGGTTACAAGCATAATAACGGACATGAACGGCAGAATAAAATAAGATTTTAACACAAAAAACATGGATATATACTGCCGACAATGGTATAATAGTAGATATCTTATTTTAAGAGGGTGATATGTATGAAATATATAAGTGTTGGTGATGCGGCAAAGAAATGGAACGTGTCAGAGCGAAGTGCGCGGGATTATTGTTTGAATGCAAGGATACCGGGAGTGATACGGGAAGGAAAAAGCTGGAAGATACCGGAAGATGCAAGAAAGCCACAGAGAAAAAAGCGGGCAGGAAAAGTATCAACAGATTTATTAACAAGATTAAAGCAGGAAAAGGACTCTGCGATTTCCGGCGGAATATATCATAAGGTGCAGATTGAATTAACGTATAATTCGAATCATATGGAAGGAAGCAGACTTACGCATGACCAAACAAGATATATTTTTGAAACAAATACAATTGGGGTTCAAAATGAATTATTAAATGTAGACGATATTGTTGAGACAGCAAACCACTTTCGGTGTGTTGACCAAGTAATCGAATTAGCAAATTATCCACTAAGTGAGGCGTTTATCAAGCAGTTACATTTGATTTTGAAATCAGGAACTTCGGACAGCCGTAAGTCATGGTTTGCTGTGGGTGAATATAAACGGGTTCCGAATGAAGTTGGAGGCGGTGAAACAACAAAACCGGAAGATGTTCACAAGGAAATGAGAAAACTGCTTCAACAGTATAATACGGAGAAAGAAAAGACATTAGAGGAGATTATAGAATTTCATTATCAATTTGAAAAAATCCATCCGTTTCAAGATGGAAATGGACGTGTAGGAAGATTGATACTGTTTAAAGAGTGTCTGCGAAATGGTATTGTTCCCTTTATTATAGAGGATGACATAAAGGAATTTTATTATCGCGGATTAAAAGAATGGAAATCGGAACGGGGATATTTGATAGGCACCTGCTTGACTGCCCAGGACCGATTTAAACAATACCTCGATTATTTCAATTTAGTATAATCAATCCTCTCAATTCCCTGATTTTATGTTATAATAAACTCATCATAATGTTGTGACATAAATCACGAGAGGAGAAAGTGATGAGGACGGAGACAGTAACATTAACGAATATGTGTATGGTTTACGATGATGCGGGAAATGTTTTGGTTCAGGACAAAGTGGATAAAAAGTGGTCAGGACTTACATTTCCGGGCGGACATATTGAGAAGGGCGAATCTTTTGTAGATTCAGTTATTCGTGAGGTATATGAGGAGACCGGACTCACGATAGAAAAGCCAAGAATCTGTGGTACAAAAGACTGGCTGCGGGATGACGGCTCAAGGTATCTTGTTGTTTTTTATAAGACGAATCAATTCAGCGGTGAACTCAAATCCTCGCATGAAGGGGAAGTAAAGTGGATGCCGTTAGAAGAGATGAAAAAGGGAAAGCTTGCAAACGGAATGGACGATATGCTTCGCGTATTTTTGGAAGAAGATATCAATGAATTTCATTACCGCAGAGAAGATGGTGTCTGGAAATATGAGCTGAAATAATGGAGGGTGTATTATGCAAATTGAGACGGAGCGTTTAATTCTTCGTGAGATGAACGAAGAAGATTTTGATGACTTATATTGTGTGCTTGCGGATTCGGATATTATGCAGCATTATCCGTATGCTTTTGATGAAAAAAGAGTCCGTGGATGGATTGAAAAAAATCAGGAACGGTACCAGATTTTTGGTTTCGGATTGTGGGCTGTGTGCCTAAAAGAAAATGGAAAAATGATTGGTGACTGCGGTCTCACACTGCAACCGATTGGAAATACGATTAAGCCGGAAATTGGTTACCATATTCAAAAAACATATCAGAGAAAAGGATATGCGAAAGAAGCAGCAATTGCCGTAAGAGACTGGGCTTTTACACATACACCGTTTCAGACGATTTATTCTTATATGAAAAGCACAAATCTCCCATCGATGCAGACGGCGCAGGCGTATGGATGTCAACGGGTTGATGAATTTGTGGATGCGGAAAAAGAAAAAACGATAGTGTTTGCCCTCTCGAAAAAAACATGGCTTGAAAAGTATAAAATGAGGCAGGAAAAAGGGGCGCCTCTTTATCAGTATTTTCCATGTCAAAAAGAAAAAATGGCGATTGAACAAATTGAAAATCTTCGACAGGGAAACCTGCCTTTTCAGATAACGTCTGCAAAAAATACATTTGATGGTATTTGTGTGGAATATGATTTGCAGTCTGCGTATGCCGGGTTTCCATGTGTGAAGTCGCTTACCTTTGGTGGAAAAACGGATGCTGTTTGCAAGCGAGTGCTCTGGAATCTTTGCAAAGAAAAGCAAATTGATTGTTATCAATTGATACCGCAGGCAGAACAGGAAAGAGTGCAGTTAAAGGATGCGGATTTTAAAATTAATGACGAGGAAGAAGTAGATTTGCTGATTCGGCTTGTTGAGCGAATTTGTTATAGTCAGGAGAAAATTGATGAGTGTTGTGAACGCTTTCAAGTTATGATTTCGATGGGAAATGTGGACGCCGGAATTATTGAGGAGATTCTTTCGGTTGTTGCTGACCAGCTGACAGATACTTATTTTTTGAAAATTTCGATGAATCAGTTGTGTAATAGAATGCAGAGAGAAGCGCAGAGAGTTTCACTTCCAAAACAGGTAGAGAAGTTGATTGAAGATGTAAGTCAGATGGTGGAACGCGTAAATCAATCGCTGCAGGAATTGACGGAGTCTGTGCCGGACGCTGCGAAAAAGGGCTGGATTCACAAAAATGATGTAGAGCGTATTGCAAAATCAATTGAGAGCGCTAAAAAGATTTTGCAAATTGTCAATCATATTGAGTGGTATGCAGACAATACGCATTGATTAGAAGGAATCACATGAAAAATAACACACAAAAGATACTAAAAACTAATAGTAATTTTATAGAATGTTCGTTGTATAATTCCCACAAAGTATTAGAATGAAGTTAGAGAGTTTTGAGAGGAATGAAAGGAGTCATACTATGAAGAGAAAAAGTCAAAAGGCGATGGCACTTCTCACGGTAACAGCACTTAGTATTTCGAGTGTTTTTACAATGCCTGCAAGTGCTAAATCAGCGAAACCAAAGTTAAGCAAGAAGCGTATTACCATGTGGGTTGGGACTAAGAAAAAAGTAACGATTAAAAATGCAAAAACAGTAAAAAAAGTGGTGTGGAAAAGTAGCAAAAAATCGGTTGTTATCCTGAAGAAAAAGACGAAAAAGTCAGTTCAGTTAGTTGCCAAAAAAGCAGGGAAAGCTACGGTGACAGCGAAGGTAAAAGCAGGATGGAAAATGTATAAACTTTCGTGCAAAGTTACGGTTAAGAAAAAGACAGGAACTACCGTTGTTCCACCGGTGAATACACAAGAACCTGCGGTAGTAAATCCGGGGGATTCTTCCTCTGCGGTAAAAACTGCGGAGCCTGTGAAAGAGCCGACAGAAGAGCCAACAAGGAAACCGGCAGTGACAGCAACTGCAAGTTCGACGGCGAAACCGACAAAGGAACCAACGCAAAAGCCAACGGCGACCCCGACTGCGGTGCCAACGAAGAAGCCGACTGCGACCCCGACTGCGGTGCCAACGAAGAAGCCGACTGCGACCCCGACTGTGGTGCCAACGAAGAAGCCGACTGCGACCCCGACTGCGGTGCCAACGCAAAAGCCAACGGCGACCCCGACTGCGGTGCCAACGAAGAAGCCGACTGCGACCCCAACTGCGGTGCCAACGAAGAAGCCGACTGCGACCCCGACTACGGCACCAACAACGGTACCGACTCAGACACCAACGGCTGCACCGACCCAGAAGCCGGCGACGGAGAAAGTGACGCTTGCAATTGACAATACGTTTATTAATTCTCCTGCGTATTCGAGTGCGTGGAAAGGAACGGTATATAACCTGCTTCCACTGATTACGGCATCCGGACACAAAGTATCGGATTTTACACAGGTAAATGTTACAATCAACCTTTTGGATGCAAACAAAAATATTATTGAAAATACAGGTGGCGCATCGATTAAGTTGTCAGTTAAAAACAGCGACTGGGCTGGTTTTGTTGATGCCAATGGTATGCAGAGCGGTAAGGAGCAGGGCTTACAGTTAGATGCTTACCCGAGCGGACAGACGGCACTTTATTTGGTTGTTCAGAATTCTACAGAGGCGGTGAAATACATTCAGATTACATCTGTTGTTATGGAGAACAAAGGGAAAAAAGATGCGACGGAGGCAATTGAATCGTATCAATCGCTTGCGTCTCTCGGTGAGAAATATGGTTTCAAATTTGGAACAAATATCAATGAGGCGGCACTGAAAAATACTGAGCTTACCAAACTCATTAAGTATCATTTTAACAGTACGACGTTCAGTAATGAAATGAAGGCGTATTCGCTTTTGAGCCAGTCTGCTTCACAAAATGCATATGTGGATGAAAATTCACCGGCAGTTATGAACTTTACAAAGGCAGATTCGATGGTTGCGTATGCGGTTGAAAACGGATTATCCATTCGCGGTCATGTGCTGACCTGGGATGCCGATATGTGCGATTGGTTTTTCCGCGAAGGCTATAAGACGGATGGTGCTTATGTCAGCGCAGACGTCATGAAAAATCGTCTGAAGATGTATATTGATGAAGTAATGACGCATTTTGAAGAAAAATATCCGGGCGCGATTTACTGCTGGGATGTTGTTAATGAAGCGGTTGCCGACAATGCGGGTGAATTTGCGGATGATGATGTGCGTCATGTACGACAGGTTCGTGGTGGCAAGACGAATCTTTTCTACGATTATATTGGCAGTGATTATGTGGAACTTGCGTTCCGGTATGCATATGAGACAAGAGCAAAATTACAGGCGGCAAACAGTAAGACAAACATTAAACTGTTCTACAATGATTACAACACGTTTGCAACCTACGGCGCAAATAAGAGAGATGCCATTATTCAACTGGTAAAGAGCGTCAACAGTTTTGCATCCGATGGAAATGGCGGTTACCTGAAGCTCTGCGATGGCATTGGTATGCAGAGTTACATCGGTGGCTATGGACAGCAGAGTGGATGCATGAACGACAATGACATTACCTTAGTGAAAAATGCGATTGAGAAATTTGCAGAAAATAATGTTGAAGTTCACGTAACAGAACTTGCCGTCCGCAATTACGATAATGATGCAGAGCCGGAGCATGCAGCCTTTTACAAGAAACTCGTGCAGACATATGTGGATATTAACAAGGCGGCACAGGCAGCAGGAAAGACCGGACCGATTACGAGCCTTTCCATTTGGGGCTTGTTTGACGCACCGTATCTGTCAACGGCAGATTACAGCTACAAAATGAACGGACCATACTGTGGTTTGTTTACCGAATTGTATCAGCCGAAACAATCCTTTAAGGAAGTTTATGAGGTATTGGCGGCAGAGTAAAATACAAACGAAATCTTAGTACAGTTTGTGAAGAATAGTTGATGCCAGTGTATTTGGTATTCGAGTAATTCAGCAGAAAAGCTTTGCGACTCGTGGGCACTCCCGTTTGTTGAGTGCGTAGCGGTATGGGCACTGATACCACCAGTGCCGCATACCGACGTACTCAAAACCCACGAGGCACAAAGCTTTTCTGCTGAATTACGGAAAACGAAAAGATGGCATTAACTATTTTACACAGGAGCAAACAAGATTGGTGTTTAATTTTCATTGGCAAAAATAAGGGAGACTGTATACTGGAATTAATTGTAGACGAAAACTTAATATCTTTTAATGTGTTAGCGCAAAAAATATTTGATTATTTTTGTTGTCGATTCATTTGGATTCCAGTAATTTCGTAGAAAGACTTTGCGTCTCGTGGGTTTGAGTACGTCGGTATGTGGCACTGGTAGTTTCAGTGCCCATACCGCTACGCACTCAACAAACGGGAGTGCCCACGAGACGCAAAGTCTTTCTACGAAATTACGGAAAATCAAAAGAGTGCCAACGAACACTTGACACAAACTAACATTGACTTTTTCTTGTGTTTTCAATACCCTTATGATAATATATAAGTAGATAATATATTATACAAAACACATAAGAATACCACAAATTAGATAATATATTATCTGTAAAAACAACACATAAAGGTGACATAAAATGGAGAAATTAATATGGGAAACAGCAGAGGAAATCGATATGAAGCTGGCGGGCAGAATACGAGGGATTCGCAAAAGGCGTTCGATTTCCCAGAAAAAATTATCGGAAATGAGCGGTGTAAGTTACGGCTCAATTAAGCGTTTTGAGACGACAGGGCAGATTTCACTACTCTCTTTAACGAAGCTGGCATTTGCTCTGAATGAGGTGGATGAGATACGGAATTTATTTACGGATGTTCCGTATCGAAGTATTCAGGAGGTTATCAATGAGGGAAAATAAAGTGTTGCATGTTTATTACGGGGAGCGGCTTGTAGGGACGATGGCACTTACGGAATCAAAAAAAGCAGCATTTGAATATGCTGATGAATGGCTGGCGGACGGTTTTTCTATCAGCCCTTTTTCACTTCCATTGGAAAAATGGGTTTTTGTTCCCACAAAAGATTATTTTCGAGGTTTATTCGGCGTGTTTGCAGACAGCCTGCCGGATGCGTGGGGACAGTTATTGTTAGATAGAATGTTAAAAAAGCATGGGATAAATAGAGATGAATTTTCAATTATTGACCGTTTGGCAGTAGTAGGAAATCAAGGGATGGGAGCACTTATTTATCGCCCCGAAAGAAATCTGTCCTATGGTCAGGACGTGGATAATCTGGATGAACTGGCAGAAGAATGTCAGCGTATTTTGAATACAGAGGAGTCAGAAAAGCTGGATGAATTGTATCGTCTGGGTGGAACCAGTGGCGGAGCCGGACCTAAAGTTATGATGGAAATGGATGGGGAGCCATGGATTATTAAATTTCCGGCGCATGTGGACCGTGCGGATATTGGAAAAATGGAATACGATTATTATCTGTGTGCCGAGCAGTGTGGAATTACGATGAGTGAATGTAATTTGTTTCCGTCAGGTAAATGCAGCGGCTATTTTGGTACGAAACGCTTTGACCGGAAAAATCAACATGGAGAAATGGAAAGAGTGCATATGTTGACAGTGGCGGCACTTTTGGAGTTGGATTTTGAGCAGCCTGTTCTTGATTATCAGGATTTGATGAAACTTACGAAAATAATAACCAATAATTCACCGGAGGATTTGGAGAATATGTACCGCCGTATGTGTTTTAATGTGTATGCTCACAATCGAGACGACCATGCAAAAAACTTCTCTTTTCTTTATGAAGAGGAGAAAAAGTGCTGGCGGCTGAGTCCGGCGTATGATTTGACATATAGTACGACATATTATGGAGAGCACACGACAACTGTGGCTGGGAATGGGAAAAATCCGGGAAGCAAAGAATTAATTTTTGTAGGAACACAGGCCGGCTTATCAAAAGAAAAGTGCCGGAGCATCGCAGTGGAAATCAAAAATTGTGTTTCTGATATGCTTTCAGAATATTTGAATCCATAAAAATGCGAATTTCCGGCACTTTTTTCTTTATCATTTTGCAGCTATTACGCTGACTTTAATTTTAGCGTTTACACCATTTTGGGCAATGGCATAAATTGTCGCATGCCCTGCTTTTTTTGCTCTGATTTTACCTTTTTTTGATACGGTCAGTACAGAGGAATCGCTCACAAGGTAGCGGATTTTTTGAATGTGCCAGCAGGTTTTTTTCCCTTTTGGTACAATTACTTGTGCTCGTATTTTCTTAGTGCTTCCGGCCTTTAAAGAAAGTTTTTTACCACTGCGGATTTTTACGCGCGAAGGATTTTCATAAGTTTTACTTCCTTTCGTCAGCGAATGTAATTCCAGTGATTTACTGATTGCAGTTTTTTTCTTCCCGATAATGCGGTAAGCCGTAATACGGTATTTATACCACGTATCTTTTTCACAGTTTTTGTGGGTGTAAGAAGTGGTTGTTCGGTTTTTAATGTCGGCAATTTTCTTTACTTTACGCTCTTTTCCGTTTTCATTGCAGGCAGAGGCGTAAATGAAATATCCGTCCGCATTTTTTACCGGATTCCAGAAAAGTTGGTTAGCGTTTTTGCTCGCTTTTACCGGTTGAATCAGCTTTTTGCTTACGGAAACTTTGACTGTTTTTTTTGTCGGTGCAGCGGTTGGTGCAACGGTTGGTGCAGCGGTTGGAACAGTAGTCGGTGCTATGGTTGGTGCCACCGTTGGAGTCGCTGTTGCCCGCTGCGTTGGAGTGACAGTCGGCGTAGTGGTTGGTGTAGCAGTCGGCGTAGTGGTTGGTGTAGCAGTCGGTGTAGCAGTTGGAGTCGGGCTTGGTGATGGTGATGGTGTCTGTCCCACCTCGGTTGGTTCCGGCAGGGGTATGTATTTATCGTAATAAACCTTAAGTATCGTGGCATTGTTTGGCTTAACAATTCCAGTATAATCACCACTCGCCGTATATCCATTTGGAGTCTTAATTTCTGCATAAACGGTCTTCCCAATGTAGGTTGGGGGGCTTACGTATTCGTTCAGCAGTTTATAGTTACCATCTTCTGTTTCCTGATAGTAGAGTACCTTATAGGTTGTTTTCTCCGGTTCATAATACAAATTCATTTGGTAATGTGTATCCGCGTTTTCGAGTGTGACGCGGGACTCCTGCGGTGTGATTGTGCTTATGTGATAATAATCATTACTATATTTTGTCGCATAGCTGGCATCTGCGTCAGCTACAGTGACAGTGTCGCCAACGGCACCTGTCATAACATCGGAAGATTCTACCCTTTCATAATATTCTGTGTTCGGATTTAACTTCCAGTAATTGATTTGATATGATGCCTCTTCGTCAATTGGTTTATACTTATTGGTAAACTGGAAGGCGTGCAAAGTTGTATTCGCCTTGGAGGCATTGATTGATGAAGAAAAACCAATCAAAGCCTTTTTGTTGTCAAAACGGGAGTGAAGGTCAATTTCTTTTTCAATCTGCGGTTTGGCCGGTCTTTTCGCATTGGCAAAATCGCCATTGGCATAGCGGACATACATTTTTTCACCATCATAATCAATCCATACGGTAAAAAGCCTGTCATTTACCCCTGCGTCTGCAAAACGCGTGGCACAGGTGGAAGAATCACTGACCTTGTTGCTCTTTTTCGAGGTGTCCTGATAGGCAGCTTCTAACTTATCTGTGTCATCCAGAACGCTACCTGCACAGGCATCAAAATAAGCAAGATTTTCGTACGCCGTATAAGTTTTTCCATCTTTTGTTTTTTCCACCGTTTTGGTTGGGTCAAGACCGTTTAGGTAATAAATGGCATCGTGACGGGCATGGTCGCTGTTTAGCGTGATACCGATATGGTCAAAGCGCTCGGCATACTTGTAATTGCGGTAAGCGGCGTACTCTCTGCCGTCCGTGCCCTCATAAGGATTAAAGTTTTTTTCGTAGTCATTTTTCCCGGTATAGGTTTGGTCTTTGTGAAAGTATAATTGGTTATCATAATCCCAGCTTTCATAGGAATATGGGCGATTTTCATCATATGGATATACGTCGCCCGTTTTATTCATGTTACAATAGGCACCATTATATTGGGAATCCATTTCGACCATGAGTCTTTTTTCGTCACATTGCATGCCGAATGGATAGGTGTCACCACCGGAATACGTATACGCTAAATCTTCCGGATCGGATATGTAATCTTCCATGAAAAAGGCAAGGCCGTCGCCGCCGACTTCTCTGGCGAATTCTTTCCCTCCTGCCTGTTTGGTGTTGACGCAGGCGTCCGGGAGTGAAAAGGTAAATTTTGTGGAAAACTGCGATCTGCTATTTAGCGGAACCAGTTGATTTAGTGTGATTATTGTGGAACGGTAATCAGAGGTACTTTTATTCGGATCTTCCTCGGCGGCGGATTCGGGTGCAGAATACGGTTTTGCCACGTCAAACAGCCGGATTACTTTTTCCGGGGTTTCCTTTTTTGAATATGGATTTTTTTTAATACCATAAGTGTCTGAGCTGGGTTGGTAGCTTTCAATAGCCAGTGAACCTTTGTGTGGCTCTCCAGCCGCATTAGAGTCCATCACCCAGGATTCTTCCTTAAATTCTTCTCCGGTACCCTCGCCCTCGGCAAAAGTCATTACGGCCGGCTCTGCTGCCGCCGCTTTTTTGGTCTGGTTTAATGATGATGTTACCGGTACATTTGCCAAGGGGAGTACCAGCCCCAGAAGAAGAGACGTAATCAAAAGTCTCTTGTGAAATTCTTTCCTTGTCATAATATCCCTCATTTCTTTTTTGTGTTTGCCTCATGAAATGTAAAATCATATTTCATTGCCAGAGCCATAAACAATTTATTCATGACCTGACCGGTGATTTCCCGGATTTTTAATTTTCCAATATAAGCGATGGTTTCACGCTGTATGTCATCCGGTACATGATATGCGCCAAGCGTTACTTTTAGAAACCGCTCAAGTTTCTTTTCCAAAGTAAAATACATATCACATTTTTTTGCAATATAGGCACGCATACATCCGGCTGTCCCAATTTCCATTTCGTAAAAATCACTTTCCTGAAAGTCTTTATTATACTGCCTGAAAATTATCGCGATTTTTTTTGCTGTATGCTTGTGAATATAATCCATCAATGCCGGCTGCGTGTAGGCTTCCATGTAAATATCGCGCAGATGTTCATTCATCTCGGTAAGCGTCAACTGAATACAGGTTTCAACGGCGTAGAGAAGCACCGGATTTTTCCCGGTTCCGATAATATTTTCTGCTACACCAAACTGATTTTCAAACATGAATTCTGTCAGTTCTGCAAGAACGCCATCTTTTGTGTGAAAAATGGAGTGAAAACTGCTGCCGGATACGCCTGCATCATGAAGAATTTCCGTCATCGTTGTCTCGTGATATCCCTTTTCTATAAACAAGCGGACACTGGATGACAGAATTTTCTGCTTCGTTTCTTCACTGTCGTATTTTCTTGCCATGTACTTTGCATTCCTCCTTCCTTTTTTTATTTTATGTAAAATCCCTTCGTGTGTCTCGAAACAGAAATGAATTGCTGTTTGAGTTGCAACCCAATTATAACATGAGGGAAATTATTGTGTCAATGAAAGAATTGTCTATGGACAGAATTTGCCGGAAATCCTATAATGAAAGGGATTTATATACAATAAGGGGAAAAGGTATGACATTACAACAGTTAAAATATCTGGTGACAGTTGCGGAGTGTGGGAGCATTTCGGAGGCAGCACAGAAACTTTTTATTTCGCAGCCAAGTCTTAGTGCGGCAATTCAAAATTTGGAAAAGGAAATGGGCGTGACTGCTTTTTCACGCTCCAGCAAAGGTGTTGTGATAACGAGAGAAGGTGAGGAGCTGCTTGCCTATTCACGGATGCTTTTGGAACAGGCGGATATTATGCAGGAGCATTTTGGCAAGGACAAAAACCGGACGCCGAAATTTTCGGTGTCGTGCCAGCATTATTCCTTTGCGGTCAATGCGTTTGTGGATTTGGTGAAACAGTACGATGCCAGCCAGTACAATTTTATTTTGCGCGAGACGCAGACCGGAGAGATTATTGATGACGTGGCGCAGGGGAAAAGCGAGGTTGGAATTTTATATTTGTCGGCGCACAACGAGGAAGTTCTGACGAAACTTATGAAGAAAAATGGGCTTGTATTTGAAGAATTGTTTGTGGCAGAACCGCATGTGTTTATCTGTCGTGAGCACCCGCTGGCAAATAAGAAAGAAATTACACTGGATGATTTGCAGCCATATCCGTATCTGGTATATGAGCAGGGAGAGCGGAACTCTTTTTATTTTGCTGAGGAGTTTTTGAGTATGCTGGATTTTCCGAAAAATATTCAGGTGCGCGACCGTGCAACGCTGTTTAACCTTGTCATTGGGTTAAATGGATTTACGGTTTGTTCCGGTGTCATCGACCAGAAGTTAAATGGTGAAAATATTATTGCAAAGCCCCTTGTGTCGGATTGTGATATGCGGATTGGCATGATTCGTAAGAAAAATACGATGTTAAGCCGCTACGCTTTATATTATCAGGAGGCAATAAAAAATTACCTGGCCATAGTCTGAAACTATGGAAAAGGCATGATTATATGTATTTCACAAAAGAAATAAACAATGCTACACTATCCTCATCAAAAGCAAAACGAAACGGAGGATTTGAAGATGAAAGCATTGCAGGAACCATTTCGATATGATTATGTAGGAAGTTTTTTACGCCCGGAAAAAGTAAAGAAGGCGAAGGCGCTGTATGAGGATGGGAAAATTGAAAAAGAAGAATTAGACGAGACAATCAATGAGGCAATTCGTGAAGTTGTTGCCAAACAGAAGAACTTGGGATTTCATGTGATTACTGATGGTGAGTTTCGTAGAACTTACTGGCATTTGGATTTTATGTGGGGATTTGAGGGAGTAGCACATGAGGTGACCGGAGGCGGCGTACAGTTTGCAGGCGAGCTCGCTTCTCTGGAAGATACTTATGTAGTTGGAAAAATTAAAGCGAAAGCACATCCATTTGTTGAATACTTTAAGTTTTTGAAAACTTTGGAAGATGAAAATACAGTTGCAAAATATACAATTCCGGCACCGGCACAGATGTTCCAGCAGTTTATTGTTCCGCAGAATGTGGAATCGACAAGAAAATTTTATGCGACAGATGAAGAGCTGATTCATGATATTGGAGTGGCATATCAGGATGTTATCCGCCAGTTTTATGAGGCAGGCTGCCGCAATTTGCAGTTGGATGACTGTACATGGGGTGCCGTTGTGGGTGATGCCGCAAAACAGCGTTACAAAAGCCTTGGTATTGACTTAGAAGAAGTGAAACAGAGTTTGCTGGCTGTGAATAATCTGGCATTGGAAGGAAAGCCGGAGGATATGGTAATTACTTCACATATCTGCCGCGGCAATTATCATTCAACATATTTCACCAGCGGTCCTTATGACAGTGTGGCTGATTATGTATTTGCCAAAGAAAATGTAGACGCTTTGTTCTTAGAGTATGACGACGAGCGTTCCGGCGGTTTTGCACCACTTGCTAAAGTTTCACCGGACAAAAAAGTGGTACTTGGACTGATTACCACGAAAACACCGGAGCTTGAAGATAAAAAAGAAGTTATTGAAAGAATTCATGAAGCAGCGAAATATATTCCACTTGACCGCTTGTGCTTAAGTCCACAGTGTGGATTTGCTTCCTGTGAAATCGGTAATAAATTGACTGAGGAGCAGCAGTGGGCAAAATTGAAACTCGTAAAAGAGATTGCAGAAGAAGTGTGGGGATAAAATATAAAATAAAACCATTGGAAAAAATGGTTTTATTTTGCGATGGTGGCGAAAGGAGGGGAAGCAATGCAACGCTATTTTAGGGAATTGATGTGACCCCCAAATGTTAGACTTTTTAGGCGTAGCAGTTTGATGGCTGC
>NZ_QTVH01000038.1:0-14088 GCF_003435975.1 Clostridium sp. AF36-4
ACTGCATATGGAAAATGACGCACTTGTGTATAAAACTGCGGAAACTCAAGTTTTATCATACACTAGAAAAATTCGTTTGACAATTGTATAATGTTACAAAAAAGAAAAAAAGGAGCAATATGATGAGTCAACTGTTTTACTATACACCGGCAAACGGAGACTGGAACAAGGCACTTCCGATTGGAAACGGAAAACTTGGAGCCATGATTTTTGGAGAGGAACATGAAGAACATTTTCAGCTTAATGAAGATTCTGTCTGGTTTGGGACAAAACGAAACCGCAATAATGCGGATGCCAGAAAAAATCTAGAAAAAATCCGCGAATTAATTTTAAATGAAAAAATTTCAGAGGCTGAAAATCTCTGTAAATATGCCCTGTCCGGCACGCCACAGAGCCAGCACAGTTACCAGACACTGGGCGATGTTTATTTTGATTTCTGCGGTGTACGAAAAAACACAAAAGATTTTAAGCGGACACTCGATTTATCAACCGCCATACATACCTCAAAAGTCACGGATGCAGACACTGGCTTTTCCTATGAAATTGAGACTTTTGCCGACTTCGACACAAACTGCATTGCTGCCCATTTTACGAGTACTAATCCGGATGGGCTTTCTTTGGCTGCCTCCTTACAGCGTGGCTCTTTTTATGAGGCAACCACCCACACAGACGACACGCTGTTAATTTCCGGCAGACTCGGCGGTGGGGATGAAACTTTTTGTGCCGGTATGCGCTTTGTCATTTCGGATGGCATACAAACAGGCATGGGCGAGCATTTGTTAGCCGAACACTCCTCTTCCATTACCGTATTGCTGACAGCGGCAACTACATTCCGTCATAAAAATCCAGAAGAAGCAGTAAAAGAATCATTAAAAAAAGCAGCTTTCATTCCATATGAGAGATTAAAAGAAAAACATATCAAAGAATACCGCTCATATTTTGACCGCATGCATTTATCACTTCCTTATGATTCATCTCTCGATGCCCTTCCAACAGATGAAAGACTTGCACGTATTGATAAGGAACACCCGGATAACGGACTCATTAACACGTACTTTGATTTTGGCAGATATCTGTTAATTAGTTCCAGCCGCGGCGACTGTCTTCCGGCAAATCTTCAGGGCATCTGGAATGATTCTTTAAGTGCACCATGGGGAAGCAAATTTACCATTAATATCAACACAGAAATGAATTACTGGCCGGCATTATCCTGCCGGTTAGCCGACTGCGAAAAACCGCTTTTTACACATATGCTGCGCATGTTGGAAAACGGAAAACAGACCGCTAAAGAAATGTATGACTGCCGTGGTTTTGTCGCCCACCACAACACCGATTTATGGGGTGATACAGCACCGCAGGACATCTACATTCCTGCTACTTACTGGGTTATGGGCGGTGCATGGCTTGCTACCCATATCTGGAACTATTACAGTTACACAAAAGACCTTGATTTTCTCAAAGAAATGTACCCATTTTTACGAGAATGTGTTGCCTTTTTTATGGATTTTCTCATCGAAGTTAATGGCGAATTGGTAACCTGCCCTTCTGTGTCACCGGAAAACACTTATATCATGAAAGATGGCACACAAGGACGCTTGTCTTACGGCGTTACGATGGACAATGAAATTCTCCACGAATTATTTGACCATTTTGAAAAGTCCTCCACATTGTTACAAGAAACCGATATCGATTTTTGCCAAAGAGCAAAAGAAACGGCAAAAAAACTACCAAAAATAAAAATTGGAAAACACGGTCAGATTATGGAATGGATGAAAGATTATGATGAAGCAGAACCGGGGCACCGCCACATCTCACATTTGTGGGCACTTCATCCGGCTTTCCAGATTACGCCGGATAACACACCGGATTTATGTGATGCTGCCAAAATTACGTTGCAGAGGCGTCTCAGTAAAGGCGGCGGACACACCGGCTGGGGCCGTGCGTGGATTATGAATATGTATGCCAGATTATGGGATGGAGAAAATGCTTATAAACAGCTTTTACTCCTCTTTTCCAACTCAACTTTACCAAATCTGTTTGACACGCATCCACCATTTCAAATTGATGGTAATTTCGGCTCAATTGCTGCCATCGCAGAAATGCTCTTGCAGTCAAGAGAAGATAAGACGATTTTTCTTCCTGCACTTCCAAGTGCATGGCAGAATGGTTTTGTAGAAGGAATCTGTGGCAGGGAAAATATCTGCTATGACATTCGCTGGAACAAAGGCGTCCTCACCGATGTCACCCTGCACGCAGGGTCTGATACCTCCATCACGCTTTCTTACAAAGACAAAGAAAAACGCCTCACCCTGCAAGAAGGTGAGACGTTATCTGTATCATTTTAATCATTTAGGAGTGTAATCGTTTTACTTTTATTAATCGTCCTGTAAAGCATCAAACCCGCTCTCACCGGTTCTGACTTTGACAACTTCTTCGACATTGTATACGAAGATTTTACCATCGCCAATGTGACCGGTGTAGAGTGCCTCTTTAGCAGCATCTACAACTTTTTCTACCGGCACGGCACTTACGACAACCTCAACTTTCGTCTTCGGCAGCAACGTAAATTCAACCGGTACACCACGATAATACTCTGCTGTACCTTTCTGAGTACCACAGCCTAATACAGAAGTTACGGTAATACCACTGACGCCAATCGCATTCAGTGCTTCCTTCAAATCTTCGAACTTGCTCTGACGGCAGATAATGGAAATCTTGCTCATCTTCACTGCACCTTCGGCTACCTCTTTCTTCTTCTTGAGAGTCGGAGCAGGAACCTCTGCTACCGGTACAGCGGCTTCCATCGGAACATCGCCCATCGTTGTCTTTGCTCCTGCCGGTGATGCAGCATAGAAGCGGTTACCAGCCGGCATAAAGTCTGCGTAAGCACTTGGCAAACCATGTTCGGTTGCATCCAGACCTTCGATTTCTTCCTCCGGTTTTACACGAAGACCAATGGTTGCACGGATTGCAAGGAATGTAAGTGTAATCAATACAACAGCCCATGCACCAACCGTAAGAATACCTAAAATCTGAAGTCCTAACTGGTTAAATCCACCACCGTAGAACAAACCTTCTTTAATTCCCGCTATTTTAAATCCCGGTGCGGATGAAGTAGCAAACAAACCAACTGCGAAAGTTCCCCAGATACCATTCATCATATGTACGGCTACCGCACCAACCGGGTCATCCACACGAAGCACATGGTCACAAAGCCATACACCAAAGACAACCAGTACACCGGCCACCGCACCGATAATAGCTGCACCGAGTGCATCGGTTACATCACAAGGAGCTGTGATTGCTACCAAGCCTGCAAGAGATGCATTCAAACACATCGAAACATCCGGTTTGCCATATTTAATCCATGTAAAAATCATACATACAACGGTTGCCACAGCAGGTGCGACTGTTGTTGTCAGGAAAATTGAACCAAGCGTTTTCAAATCTGTTGCAGCAGCACCGTTAAATCCATACCAGCCAAGCCATAAGATGAATACACCAAGTGCACCAATTGTTAAGTTATGACCAGGAATCGCATTTACCTTTATCACTTTACCGCTCTTATCTTTCTTAAACTTACCAATACGAGGTCCTAAGAATGCGGCACCAATTAAAGCACAGATACCACCTACCATATGAATAGCACAAGAACCGGCATAATCATGGAATCCAAGATTTGCTAACCAGCCGCCGCCCCAAATCCAGTGGGCTTCAATCGGATAAATCAATGCTGAAATCACTGCTGAATATACACAATAGGACAAGAACTTAGTTCTCTCTGCCATTGCTCCGGAAACGATTGTTGCCGTTGTTGCACAGAACACAAGGTTAAATACAAACGTTGAAAAATTGAAATTTGCAAAGTTCGTAAACAAGTCAAATCCCGGTTTGCCAATAAATCCAAGATAATCTTCACCAAGTAACAGTGAAAAACCAATCAACATAAACATCACAGTTCCGATACAGAAATCCATGAGGTTTTTCATAATGATGTTACCGGCATTTTTGGCTCTGGTAAAACCACCCTCTACCATAGCAAAACCTGCCTGCATCCAGAATACCAGTGCGGCGCCTATCAAAAACCATACGCCCCACAAATCGCTCTGAAGCGATTCAACTGCTTTCATTACATCCATACTAATTCCTCCTTTTCTTTCATGACGTATTCCCCTGCAATAGAAAAAGCGCCAGAAACAAATTCTCGTTTCTGACGCCTTCGTCATTTATGTCTGCAATTATAAAACGCGGTTTTCTAAATGTCAATACCTTTTTTACATTTTGTGCATTTCCAACAAATACCATTCGTAAAAATGCAACTTTTTTCAATAATTAAACAACAATCCTTTTCTTGCACACATTTCTGTGCTATAATTGATTATGTCTATCAAAATAAGAAAGGCTGATTATAAATGGCTTTAAATACCAAAGGAAAAAAGACATCTTTGACCGAAGAGGCATCCATTTACCAGAAAAGACAGGATGATTTATCGGACAAAGAACGTATAAAGAATATGACAGGAAAGCAAAAACGGGACTTTTTCAAAACTTATTATCTTCCCAAACTGCTCGTTATACTTGCTGTAGCCGGTGTTGTTTTTTACATCGTATGGGTTGATTTTATCAACAAGTCTCATATTTATATGCGGTGTGCGATTCTGAATGAGTCGATTACCGACAGCACCCTGACAGAATTCAGTGACCGATTTACCGACTCTATGAAGATGGATTATAAAAAGAACCGTGCTTCTTTTTATATGTATTATACCCGCTCGGATGTTGCCAGAGAGATGGGAGCCGACACGGGCAGCGATTTATCGGAAATCAGCAGCCGTCTGGTGGCAAATTCATTAGACTGTATGATTGCTTCTTATGAAGATGTAGAAAATATTTACTTAAAAAATGGATTTATTATGAATCTCAATGATTTTTTAAGCGAAAAAGAAAAAAAGGCCTTAAAACCTTATCTTGTCACCAAAAAAAATGAGGCTGATAAAGTGATTGGTATTTCTTTGAAAGACTGTAAAAAATACCGGACACTTTTCACCGGCAGAACACCAATTACAGAAGAACCTGTTCTTTATGTAATTACGAACGCAACCGATGAAGGAAAAAATTATGTCAAACAACTCATTCATTACCTTTATTCGGATGAATTAAAACAAACAGCGTAGATTGGAGGACTTATGTTAAACGGACGAAAAACCATCGGTATTATTTTATTTGATATAACCGGCTACTATCAGCAGCAGTTGGTACATACGTTATCAAAAACCGCTTCTAAGCGCGGCTACAATCTGCTTACTTTCTCTGCTTTTACCATCTACGGCAGCGATACAAAAAATGCAGCAGGTGAATATAACATTCTCCATCTGATTCCGTATGAACAGCTCGACGCCCTAATTGTCTGCCATGACACATTTAACAGCAATGAAGCTGTCGAGGAACTGTGGAAACTTGTCACAGAACGCTGTCAGGCACCCATTATCAGCATACGCAAAAAGGTAAATGGCTGTTACAACATATTAGCAGAAGACACAGATGCAATTCCTGCTTTTGTACGCCACTTTCATGATGTTCATCACTTTGACCGCATTGCCTTTATGTCCGGACCATACAACCATCCGGATGCAATTTTCCGCTTAGAAAAATATAAAGAGGCAATGGCTGAGTTAGGACTTGACTGTCCGGAAGAATACATTTTCGAAGGTGACTTTTGGAAAAATTGTGCCGCTGATGCAGCAAACCACTTTATGAATTTAACAAACCGCCCTCAGGCAATTGTCTGCGCCAACGACTACATGGCACTCTCTCTTTGTAAAGAACTTACATTACAGGGTTATTCAGTGCCACAGGATATCGCCATTTCAGGTTTTGATGATGTACGGGATGCGCGTGCAAATGTACCACCGCTAACCACCTGTTATGTCTCAGTCTCTGATATGGCAAAAAAAGCAATGGAAACGATTGATACCTTATTAAATGGGAAAGAAGCTCCTGCCTGCACGTTTGTTCCTACAAAAATCATCATCCGCAACTCCTGCGGCTGTGAATCCTCCACGATGAAAGATTTAAGTCTTTCCCGTATGTATGAAGTGGAATTAATGGAACAGCTGATTAACCAAAATGCGCATAATACATTCGTTTCCATTTCGCTGGAAAATATAACATCCGCAGAGGATATCGGTGATTATCTCCGATTAGAGGATGCCCCCGGCATTACCCGCGATTTCTACCTGTGTCTTGGCATCCACGGCAATGGTGCCTATCCACAGGTAAAGAAAAAAGCACCCGGTTTTGCAAAACGCTCCCATTCGATTTACAGTTTAAGAGATTTAAATCCAATTGCCACCTCAAGTTTTGAGACGAAAAAATTACTGCCGCCGGAAGCTATCCGCGAGGAACCAATGGCAGTATTTTTCTTCCCGATTCATTATTTGGAGTATAATTTTGGCTATGTAGCAGCAACCTCAAACGGTGAGGAAGCACAAGATACATTATTTCACTCCTGGCTTTCCCTTATCGGAAATACATTGGAAAACTCGCGAATTCGTGCAAAAAATCAGGCACTATTGGAAAAATTAAATATGCTCTACCACGAAGATTTTCTTACAAAATTATATAACCGCCGCGGTTTTGAGCAGTTCTCGGAAGAAGAATTTGCAGAAGCAAAGAAACACAACATAAAGACGATGACACTGAGTATCGACATGGATAACCTGAAATACATTAACGATGTTTATGGACATTCTCATGGAGATTTAGCACTTCAGACAATTGCCGATGCAATGCGTCAAGCCTGCTCCGGGTGTGAAATCTGTGCCCGCATCGGTGGCGATGAATTCGCTGTATTCGGTTATGACTACAGCGAAGAGAAGGCAAAACAGTATACCGAAAACTTCTTACAGTACTTAAAAGATTTTAACGCTGACAGCAGCCTTCCATACTGCGTCAACGCCAGTTTCGGATATACCATCTCCGACCCGTCACTTTCCATATCGCGAGAGCAGTACATGAAAGCCAGCGACGATTTACTCTATCAAAACAAGCGAAAACGTAAGGAAAAGTATGGTAACCTAAGTCAGCGGTAAAAAGATTCTAAAAGTTGTAAAAAGCGCTTCATCTGTAGTGGTTTCTCCAAAAAAGCATTGATTCCTATTTGTATACTGGATTCAATGCTTTTTTGGTGGATTTCATCCACCAATACAAACAAAGGAACTTTTTTTGCCCGTTCACGGCTGCGAAATTCCAGTGCAAAATCTTCATAATCAATTGCTAATGAATATCCATCCACCACAACAACATCAAATGGCTCTGCCACATAACTCTCCCATAATTCCAACCCTTCTTTTGCAGAATAAGCAACATCCACCTGTGCTCCACAGACACGAAACCGTACCCCCATCATATCAGATTCCTCATTCTGCGACTCAATAACCAGAATTTTATAGCCTTTCAATGATACATCATTTGGGAAAAGTTCCGGTTTTAGCTCTAACTGCGTAATCTTATCTTTCCAGCTCTTCTTTAACGGAAGTTCCAATTTCATCACATTCACATTTCCTCCTCGACGGCTTAATTCCAATCTTCCACCGAGAAATTCCGATAAGCGTCTGGCAACCACCAATGAGAATGTTGTACAGTAAATACCCTCTTTTCGCTTCCAGTCCATTCTGGTGTTTACATGATCCAAAAGATAGTTTCTGCCAAATGAAGACTCATCAATTGGCAGTCCCCAGTCCTCAAACATAACAGATAATAAAAACTGGTCGTCCCCTCTTTTTTCCACTGTTCCGAATACACGCACAGTAGAAGATTCCTCTGAATTTAGCAGGCAGTTTCCAAGAATGTGGTTAAAAATTTCGAGAATACGCTTTTGATCTCCAAAACACAGTTCTCCATCCAAATCAAAGTTTGCCTCTAGCGTTAGTTTTGCCCGGTTCATTCTCTCTTTCCAGTCAGTAACCACTCCATTTACAAGTTTTGCCAGAGAGAAAGAATTGTTTTCAATCACCATTTTCCCCTGTTCAATTATTTCGTATTCTGACATACTCTCAATAACTTCGAGTACATACTCAGCGGCCGTCCGGATTTCTCCAATTCGCTCTTGCAGATTCTCCTGCTTATAAAGTTCCGCGCTTACATATTGAACCGGCGCCATTACTTCTCTTGTTAAAATAGCCAGAAAATTTCTTCTCATCTCCACCATATCCTTTGCTTCTTTTAACGCTGTCGCCATCAATCTGCGGTTTGATTCTTCCTCTTTTAACTGAATCAGTCTCAATTCATGCATATCCTGTGCTTCAACAATAATTGTATCCGTGTCACTTCCCAGATAGCTGTAGCGGAAACATTTGTATCGATAATCCCCACCCGGTTTATTAATGCGGAAAAATAAAACTTCCTCAATCGAACTTGACTCCAGCACGTCTTTCATGTTATCCAAATCAAATACCGTATAAAAACGCGCCTTATCCTCCGGGTGCACGTAATGGGTTGCCGTTTTTTCCACAAAATCTTCAAACATAGCAAACGGGTAAATGTCTTCAAAAGCTTCCTCTCCGGTAAAATATCCCTTCATTGTGTGGTCACGCAGAGAAACTTTGATTACGATTTCATAAATTTTATCTGCCTGTTTTTGATAAATATTCTGTAATTCGAGCCGCTCTTCCTCCTGTTTTTTCTGTTCCTCAATATTTTTCATACTGCCAACCAGGCGAACAACCTGACCCTTTTCCAATACTTTCGTGACTGCAAATTCATACCACTGATAACTCTCTTTGCCGGTAGAATTCTCCTTTGTTAAAAAACGAATCTGTGAGGATGCCGAAATTTCATCCGTATATAAAAAGTCAAAAACACCCTTATCCTCCGGGTACAAAAGACCGGAATCATACATAATTTCATTCAGCGTTCCCTTACACTGTTTTTCCACGCATAAAGAAAATGTCATATGTTCGGAATCTTCATAAAACTGCATCTGTTTTTCCTTTACATCGTATTCAAACAGAAAGTGGGCATTAATCCCCGAAGCAATCATATAACGCTCTTTTTCCCGCTCTAAGCGGTACATCGTACGTTTCTGTTCCGTGACATCCAAAAGCGTACATAAATACTCGCATCCCTCTTCGCTTTCCTGATAATATCTGCCGACCATCCGGTACCATCTTGTATCCTGATAACGAGGATGCCTGGTACGAAAATCGTAATCAAGCGGTTCCTGTTTTCTTGCCTGCTCAATGATGTGGCTGCGAAGCCCCGGCAAATCCTGCGGATACGTATAAATACCGGAACTGCCAAGGTACTGCTCCCTCGTTGTTCCCACCATTGTAAAATACTGGTGATTTGCCTCCATAATGTAGAAATTCGTATCGGTAACAAGAACGGTCATCACACCACCCGGAATGTTATCATAGGTCGTGTCTCTTTCCCTCATCGTTTTTTCTTCGCGTGAAACATCAACGACTAAAGAACGGATATTTTTTCTTCCGGTATCATCTTTTTCATAGCGTCCGTTTTCCCACACCCAGATAAGCGAACCGTCTTTCTTTCTCATGCGGTAACGGCACGTGTAACTGCCGCTCTGTTTCAGATTTTTTCGAATCTGATAACGAATTTCCTCATAATCCGGTGGATAAATCAAATCTCCCACTTTACCACAGCTGCGTATCATAAGTTCCGACTGCGTATAACCCATCATATTACAGAATCCCTCATCCACCTCATCAATGAGCATTTCATCATTTTCATAATGCGAAAGTCTTTCCCCAAAGTCTTTGAGTTCATGCATTCTGGCTAACTGCCACATTTCCTTTGTCATACATTCTCCTTCTTTCTCGCCACAACTACAAACCGCCCGTTTTCCGTATGATAAGCGCAAGTTACCAAAGTCAGAAGCTGCTCTCCGTAAGCCGGCGTTGCCCCATCTTTGTAAATTGATAATTTCTTACAATTTTTCACATAGGTTTCATACTGTTTTTTTGACAGTTTTCCTACATACCGGTAATACTTAAACACATCCTCATTTTCTTTATACACTTTCGAGCGAAATACTGCTACAACCTCATACTGCCGCTTCTCATAAAGCGTATCAAACTCAATCGTTTTATGTTTTTTATAAAAATCTGCCTTTTCAAAATCCTCCAAATGCGCAAACATCAAACCGCTTTTCATGTGATGACCGTAAACCATCAAATTTCCTTTTAACTCATCAATGTCACACTTAGCATCTAAAAACGGTAGTCCGTTCACATCGGATTTTTTCTCAAAATTGCGATGTAAATAATATTCCGAATCTTTTTTCGTCTGCATAACCGGATAATCAATTTTTGTATTTTTCACCGTTACCCAGCCGATTAAATCTGAATTTTTCTTATAAAGCTTACGGTATCCCTTTTGAATCGACCGTCCGGTTTCGGATTTCACTTCTGTTTCTTCTTCGGTGTCCGAAAAAGCCTCCTGCCTAATCTGCTGCAATTGTGATAATTCGTTTTCTGTTTGTTTCGCCATCCAGAAATAATGAAATAAATATCCCCCACTGGCTAAAAAAATAATTATCAACATAATCAAAAGAATTAACGAAAAAATTCTTTTTTTCTTCATAGTCATAGTCTCCTTTATGTAACTAATCTGTAACTTTTTTTCCATTGTACCATAGAGACCACTACCTATTCAATCCTATTTCTGCAATCCTCTCTTTACAAGAACATGTCTTTCGATAACAGAAAAAATACATTTGTCAATTACAATTCCAACCACTACAATTACAAGCATAACAAGCATAACCTGATTAATATCTGCAAGATCACGTCCCATGATAAGCGTCTGTCCAAGACCAATTGAAGTTGTCATAACCTCTCCGGCCATCAATGCACGCCACGCAAAAGACCATCCCTGCTTAAGCCCTGCAATCATCTCTGGCAAACAAGCCGGAAACAACACATAACGATACATTTGGCGTCTGCCCGCTCCCATTGTAAGTGCTGCCCTTGTGTAAATAGTAGAAATATTCTTGATTGCATTATCGACAGAAATTGCAATACCAAATGCTGACCCCATCACAACAACAAACAGAATTGCTTGTGTTGAAAGGCCAAACCAAAGTATCGAAAATGGCACCCAGCATACACTGGGCAGTGTCTGTATACCGAGAATAATTGGCTTCATGTTTTTTTGCAAATATTTAAAATGGTAGAGAGACACCCCCAGCATCACACCAATAAGAACAGCGATTGCATAACCGATAAATCCACGAAACAGCGAATTTAATGTTGCCTGCAAAAGACTTCCATCCTGCATAAGTTCAAAAAAACACTTGCCCACACCAAGTGGAGACGGCACCGAATAGGATTTAAAAATGTCAAACACATCAACACCTATCCAGTACGTTCCCTGCCATAATAAAAGTAAAAGCAAAAAAAATAATATCATTCCCATAATTACATCTCCTCTTTTTTTCTATTTGACACTCCCTGCACAGCATCAAGAATCTTATGCCTCTGTTCAACAAACGCCGGAGCATAAACATGACGTGGCCGATTCAAGGAAATAGGCAGAATATCTGACACCGTTCCACCTTCCGGTTTCAAAACCACAACTCGATCTGCCAAGTACACTGCCTCTTCTGCACTATGAGTAATAAATAATATCGTTTTTTTCGTTTCTATCCAAATCCGTTGCAATTCTTCACGCAGACAATTTGAAGTCTGCTTATCCAAAGCAGAAAAAGGTTCATCCATCAAAAGAATCTCAGAATCAATAACAAGTGCGCGCGCCAAAGCCACGCGCTGGCGCATTCCACCGGAAATCTCATGGACTCGATAATCCTCGTACCCTTGAAGGTGTACCATTTTCAAATAGTAATTCGATTTTTCCAAACGTGTTTCTTTTGATACTCCCGATAATTTCATGCCAAATTCTACATTTTCTCTCACTGTAAGCCACGGGTACAAAGCGTGTTCCTGAAACATAACGGTTCTCTCTGCTCCCGGACCATTTACTTCCTTCCCATCCATCAGAATTCTTCCGGAAGATGGAGTCAAAAGACCAGCTGCAAGATTTAACAACGTACTTTTTCCACATCCGGATTTTCCAACGATGCAGACAAACTCCCCGGTCTGTATCTCCAAATTAATGTGTTGCAGCGTCGACTCATCCTGATTCACAAATTGTTTTGACACGTTTTCAAAAACAAAAGACATTACCTTTTCCCTCCCTCTTTTTCGACGGCATATAACAAATTATCATCTGGCAGTTCTTTAATAAATCCTTGTTTCTTACTAATATTTGCAAGCCCCAAAATAGCTTCTTTGCTATAATCTGTCTGAAACAAAATACGCTCGAAAGATTCCGAAATAATGTTGTCAGCAAGAGCCTTTCCCGTTGTTTTTTTCAACTCGTCATTTATCTTTCCTTGCACTTGTTGTGGTTTCTCATGAATCTTTTGAGTTGCAGTTTTGTGTTCCCTTAAAAATTTCTCAACCATATCCGGGTTATTTTCCATAAACTCTTTACGAACTACCACAACAGCAACATCATATTGGCCTTTCAGATAAATCTCATCATAATCAAGAACCATCTTGGCTCCCTGCTGTAAAAGTGTTGCCCCCCACGGTTCTGGAACCAGCGCAGCATCAACGTCTCCCCGTGCCATCACATTCGCAACATCCGCATTGGCAACAGCACTAATAGTCACATTCCCCCCCTCCGTAACAGGTTTCAAATCCGAGTCCTCCAAAAGTTTTAATAAACTTAAATGCTGCGTATTACCAATCTGTGGGATTGCAACCGTTTTTCCGGCAAGATCTTTGACACTGGATATCTTTGACCCCTCACGCCGAATTAAAACAGCTCCACCCTTTGCAGCGCCAGATAGAATCTTTATATCACCATTTGATTTAACATTTGCACTAATTGCAGGTACAGGTCCAACATAGCCAATATCAATATCACCAGCAAACAAAGCTTCTACCTCTGCCGGTCCAGCATTAAAAGCCGTCCACTTTACATTAACATTCTTTCCAAAAGCATTCTCAATGCTTTTTTCTGACTTCATCAAAAGTGCCTGCGCATGCGTCACATTATTAAAATATCCCACCTTAATTGAATTTACCTCATCCTTACTAGTACCGCATCCGCTAATTGCAAAAAGTGTCGACAACGCAATTCCAGCTAATATCATTTTTTTAATTTTTTTCATGTTCCACATTCTCCTTTTGTTTTTTTATATTAAATAGTGTATATTTTTTTATCTTGACAAAAAACTCCCTTATTTGAAATCGTTTTCGTTATTTTTTTGCCATGATTTTTGGCTATGATTCCATATATTTACAACGAAACAAATCGTTATATATGAAAACGGTTTCAAATTATTCAAAAGGAAAGGAGACACTATGTCAATAAAAAAAATTGCTGAATTTGCTAATACATCACCAGCCACTGTTTCTCGTGTTCTTAATGACCCAGAGCACATCTGTCATGACCCGGAACTTGCAAAACGAATATGGGAAATTGCAGGCAGACTTAATTATCTGCCTAACTCAGCTGCTCGTGAACTTCGCAAAGGAAAACCTCAACTAGCCACTTCCCTTACCATTGATTTATTTCTTACACGTTTTGATTCACTAGATATAGACCCTTTTTTTTATGAATTATTTCAATTTCTCCAGAATGTAATACAGAAAAACCGATGCCTGCTTGGTAATATTCTCAGCACTGCTGATATTATGAAGCTCGAATCAAATTCAACACCAGGTATTGTCCCTTACAAAACCACAGAACATCTACTTCACGAAAAAACAAATCATTGTCCCGCCTTTATTACACGGAAAGAAAACACAGGGCTCATTATTCTTGGAAAATGCTCACCTGAACTTATCCCTGCATTAAAAAAAAGATATGCCTATGTTGTCGGAATTGATCGAAACCCAAGCAACTACTTCTATGACGAAGTAATCTGCAGCGGAGAGGCAGCTGCAAAGATGGCTGTGGAACGACTTATTACCCTAGGTCACAAAAAAATCGCCTATATCGGCGATTCAGACTGTAGACAAAGTCCACGACAAATGTCGTGGATTTTTCTCGTATTAA
>NZ_QTVH01000039.1:0-802 GCF_003435975.1 Clostridium sp. AF36-4
CGGAATTTTTTCGGGTGGTTGTCACCCTACCCGATTTTCCTTTCTTTTAATTTCACGAGACTTTCGCCTCTTTTTTTGTTTCTGCTTCTTGTCTTGGATTTAGCCATTCTTCTTCTGAAAAACTCCAGGCTCTGGTTCCTTTTGCCCATCTTTCCGGATGTCTTTCTTTCGCTTTTTCGTAAACCTCTTTTCGCTTCCTTAAAACTTCCTGATCCAATCCCATATGTCTCTGTGATGGTGTCACATAGTTTATCCCACTATGACGATGTTCATTATTGTACCATTCCACAAATCGCTTTACCCACAATCTTGCTTCTGTCAGTGTGGCAAATCCTTGCGGTTGAAAATTCGGCACATATTTTAATGTCTTAAACAAACTCTCTGCATATGGATTATCATTACTTACCCGTGGTCTACTTTTCGATGGCGTAATTCCCAGTGCATACAATGTTTCCAACATTGTCGTTCCCTTCATCGGACTTCCATTATCAGAATGCAGCACCAATGGTTCTTTCTGCATATTTCTGATATATATCTTTTCATCCCGATAAATTCGTTTCACCAATTCACTCGCATGCTTTGCATTTTCACTTTCCCAAACTTCCCAGCCAACAATCTTCCTGCTGTATAAATCAGAAAACATATATAAATAATAATGCATTCCTTTGATCGGTCCGTTTAAGTATGTGATATCCCACATCCACACCTGATTGGCTCTCGTTGCTTTGTGCGTTGATATTGGTCTCTTATGTTTCCGCTGCTCCCGTCCTCTGTGAGTCAACTGTTTTGCTTCCTTTAACAC
>NZ_QTVH01000039.1:812-10874 GCF_003435975.1 Clostridium sp. AF36-4
CCTCTGTGAGTCAACTGTTTTGCTTCCTTTAACACTTTGTAAAATGTACTTTCACTTGCTATATAGCTTCCTCTGTCCGCAAGCATTGGAACAATCTCACTTGGTGTTTTTGATGCAAACTCTTCTGTATTGCATATGTCCAATATCTCCTGCCTTTCTTCCTTAGTCAGCTTATTCGCCGGCTCTGGTCTTGCACATATCGTGCGTTTGTCTATATAATCACTGTCTGTATTCTTCCAGCGGTTATATGTTCGCTTACTGATTCCAAGCTCTGCGCATGCTTTATACAATGCTGCTCCTGAATCTACTGCTTCTTTGATCAACTCTACTGCTTGTCTGCGATCTGAAGCGTTGATCATTCGTCCTCTTCGTCCGTTCCCCAAATCGCATCTGCTTTTTTTCGTAGCACTAATAATGCGGCTGCTTCTGCCAATGCCTTTTCTTTTCTTGCAAGTTCTTTTTCTAACTTCTCCTTTTCTTTCCGTTCTGCACGGAGTTCTTTGCCTGCCTTTGTGCTTTTTTCTCTTGCGCTATCATTTGCGTTTATGCAAGCCTCTTTCCATTCTTTAACCTGCTCCGGATAAACACCTTTTTCACGGCAATACTCCGAGAACTCTATCTCTGTTAAATTTGCAGTTTATCGTCCGTTCCCCAAATCGCATCTGCTTTTTTTCGTAGCACTAATAATGCGGCCGCTTCCGCCAATGCCTTTTCTTTTCTTGCAAGCTCTTTTTCTAACTTCTCCTTTTCTTTCCGTTCTACACGGAGTTCTTTGCCTACCTTTGTGCTTTTTTCTCTTGCGTTATCATTTGCATTTATGCAAGCCTCTTTCCATTCTTTGACCTGCTCCGGATAAATACCTTTTTCACGGCAATACTCCGAGAACTCTATCTCTGTTAAATTTGCAGTTTCAAGAACAACCATGAACTTATCCTGACTGCTCCATTTATCTGCATTCTTATATTTTGTTGTTGCTGATAAGCCCTTTTGATGCTTAGCCTGATCTCTCCATCTGTACAGAGTATTGATCCCTACTCCTGTATCTCGCTGGATGTCTGTTACTGTTTCATCGCCTTCAAGCATTCTTGCTATTATGGCTTCCTTCATTTCCTTTGGATATTTGTTATAACTCATAGCAATCACCTGTCCTTCTGATACTTATCATATCAGCTTGGGAGGTGGGTGACAACTACCCTACGCTAGAGGGGTTTTTTTATATAACGCCAATCTATTTCTGTTATTACTCCTTTGATAATTTTATTCTTCATTTTTGGGCGCATAAAATTTAAATTTATAATCTCCTGAATATATATTTAAAATTCTTACACACACGTCCCGGTATATCTCTCCTTCACTCTGACTCAAACGTTCCCTTGTTCCATGCCCCAGTAAAGAAATCCTTGAAAAATCATTTTTGACCTTACTCGAAATACTTATCATATCAGCTTGGGAGGTGGGTGACAACTACCCTACGCTAGAGGGCCACGAAAACCTTCCGCCGGCTTATAAGTCCCCTCATATTCGGACATATCAATATCTGCAGACAAGCAATATTTTCCATCTACTACATAATTTAATTTGTCCATATCTTCCGGCGTTTTAATTTCCTCGTAATCCGAATAATTATTCGCCTTCACTACCGATTTAGAATACACCTTTTTTTCTTTAGCCGTTACATTCATCACTTCCTTGTTAGGAATCAATCCGGCTATCACCGCAAAACATAATAAAATAGCTATTGTTTTTCTTCTCATATTTTTCTCCGATATAGTGTTAATTTATCACTATACTTTTCCTTTCTTTCCTATATTTTATCCAACATAATTAGAACTCCAACTATATGGTACCCTGTCCCCCTTTTTTAACTCTTGCTCATAATCCACTGCATCATAATTTTCTTCCCCCCAATCTTTTGATTTTGCTTCATCCATAACGTAATCACGATTATAACCACTACTCACATTATCGCTGTAGTGATAATAACCAGTATATATATCTACTGCCTTGATACACACCGCATAATAATATTCGCTATATCCATCTTTACCCATAAGCACTACATACCTTCCATTCCCATCACCTTCGTAATCCATCACCCGGTATTCAGAAATATCATCTTCGCTTGGTATTTTCAATTGTATAACTTCTTTGGCACATTGTTTTACAGCTTCCATCCGGTCTGTATAAAATGCTTGTGGAGTTTCCAGAAAATATTCCGTGTACTTATGCGTATATTTAACAATAGAAAACACAGTTGCAACAACAACAAAACACGCCACACCAATAATTGCAATTATCTCAGGTTTTTGCATTTTATATCGCATTCCTTTAGAAACTGCATCTTGCCGCATTTTTGTCCGGTAACGGTTTAATGAAAAGGAGCCTGCCAGTAAAACAATACATATAATATGTAATAAAAATCCGAATCCAAAATGTTTGCACTGGTCACGCAATGAATTATAAAGCAAAAAATCACTAAATATAACAATGCCTGCAAATACCACTACCGGAATCATCGCCGGCCACCACCTATTAATAAAATGCAACCCTGCCGATATTACAAGAATACCGAGGCTAACTAATAATAAAGGCAATAGAATAGCTTTTGCTGAATGAAAATTAGGCCATTTAGACATAATTCCCACTGCGCCATGATCAACTGCTACTCTAACCTGATTTGCGTTACTGTAAAATATGTTGTCTGCTATATCACTCCCACTTAAGGTAACTGAGGGCACAAAAGCTACAACAAGTGCCGTAATTGCTAACATAATTAACGAATACACCTTACTTACTCGTATTTTTTTCATCTTTTCCGCAATAATAGTTGGTGCTCCGCATATATTGCAAAATTTTGAATTAAAATTAATTATATTCCCGCAATTAGTACAATAGCTTGTTTTTCTTTCCATTTTTTTACCGCAGTTCGTACAAAATTTCATTTCGTCGGAAACAAGTGTTCCGCAATATTTACATATCATAAAAATCCTCCTCAGTTTTCAGTTTTTTGTCTACACACTTCTTCTTGTATATCCTTTAAAATATTTTCATCTTTAATGTACTTATACAATTTTTCAACTTCATCATATCACTTTTGGTCAATCAAATTATATGCCTGAAACTCATATACTGATTCTTTTCCCTCTTCAGAATCAATTTTATTGTAAATTTCTATTGCTTTGTCATATTCACCAGAATCACGATAATATCTAGCCAGTCTACCATACGCAAAAATAAGGTTATCCTCATCCTTTATCTGCTCATAAAGTTTTATTGCTTCCGTAAACTTATTCTCATATAATAACATTAACGCCTTTTGTTGTATCACCTTTCTCTCTTCTTCTTTTTCTCCCCATTTGTGATAAATCGCAATTGCTTTATCATATTCCTCTTTTTCAAAATAACTTTTGGCCTCCTTGCATTGTATTTTTTTAATTTGCTGATTTGCCACTTTTTTATCTTCCATATCATTCAAGTACTCCATTGCTTGTGAATACTGTTCATTCGCCATAAACTCTTTTGCTTTTAGCAGTTTATAATCATCTGAACGATAATACAAAAATGAACCTGTTAATTTAACTGCAATCAGTACAAACACAGCAATAAGTGCAATAATAATTATCGTTTTTATTCTTTTCTTACGTTTTTTCAACATTAAAATTTTTTCATCAATTTTTTCAATATACTTGTTGGATTCCTTAAAACCGGCAAATCCCAAAAATAATTTTTTTGTCTTTTCAAGAGCTACAACATTACTGCTATGTCTTATTTCATTGATTGCATTAATATAAGCAATATTCTTTTCGCATTCCGAAATATAATCAGAAGTCTCTTTATAATCTTGTAATTCATAAAATTTAAATAGAATATTTATGTAGTCATCACTTGTACGTGCCCCATTAAATTTTTTTACTAAGTCATAGTACTTTTCTTCTTTTAGCTTTTCCTTTTTTATTTCACATTCCTTTATTTGCTCATTTGCATCCTTATACTCAGGAATCGTTCGAAACATTTTCTTTGCTTCATTACAGGCTCCTTCTCCTTTCGCATATTTTAAAAGTTCTACAGCTCTTATGTAAATAGGCTCATACTTTAAAAGTTTTACCTGTTCTGCATTTGTTTCATCTGCATATTGTAAAAATCTTTGAAAATTTATATTATTTTCAAAACCATTATCGCGTTTAATCAGGTCATATATATTTTGCGCACGTAATTGAGCCATCAATTTAAGCAAATATGCTTCCGCACATTCAGGATAAGAATCCAAAATTCTTTCCGTATATTGTTCTACTTTCTCCCAATTAGCATCTTCCAAGAACATATTTGCACGTGTTAGTAACGGTTGAATCGCATCAGTAGCTTTTTTATCTATATTGTCTGGATTTTTTTCTTCTTGTGCAATAAATGTATTGTTTGTTTCATCCAGATGTTTATTTATATATTCATGACTTTGATTCATTGGCTGATATGAAACTTGGTTGTTTGACGGCATTCCATTACCTATATATGTCTTTTGCTGTTGAATGTTTTGTATCACATAATTTCTAACAACCAAATCGTAAATTGCTCCTGCAATACCTATGATTCCACCAAAAAGTACATTTAACACCAGAAAAACAATAATAGATGATAAACGACTCGAATAGTCATTATAAATCTCATCAATTGACATATATAACAGTTTTTCTTTTTTATTTACTCGCTTAATTCCAAATACTATATTCCAAATACCAACAAATATTAAATACCAAAATGCAAAAATAGATATTAATGTTTGTATTCCACCAACGCAAATCCAAATAATTCCACTAACCATTTCTCTTGTTCCAATATTTTGCCTAAGCATTTGGCGATTATCAAAAAAATTGCGATTTTGCTGCGATTGATACGTGTAATTGCTATATCCATTTGCCTGGGTTCCACAATTTACACAGAATTTTGCCTCGTCATTCATTGCATTTCCACAATGGACACAGATTTTCATAAATAACACCTTCCCTTCTTCAAAACTTACTCCTATCATACCGCCCACTTGTCCATTCCCCTTTCTTTTTTTTGCACACAAAAAAGACGGCTCACCGCCGTCTTTCCTATCTCACATCTATTCCAAAACATCCGTCAACGTATACACATCAACACTTCCAAAGCACTGTAGCAGTAAATAATCTAATGGGTATTTATCATCCATCGGACGCATACCGCATAAATTCAGTATGCTGTCTGCCATCGCTACAAATTCCTTTTTCACGACTTCCGGCGACTCCTCTCCTGACTGTTTCAAAACCACATAATGAATCAGGACAAGCAAATCTGCACGACGTATGTTATGCGTGCGCTGACGCTGTTTACGAATTTCTTTCTCCAATTCCTGTAATTTTGTTTCGTCATCCGTCTTACCGGTTCGACATTTCGTATATGCCTGCAAAAGCCGCATTTCCCTTTCTTTTTGTTTGACAATCGAACTAATATCAGAAATATATTTCGCATCCACTGCACCAATTTCTTTTTGCAGCAAATTCCGCTTCATATCGCCAAACCGTGTATGTGGAAAATGAATACCATCATAAATTTCTACAATCAAATCCGAGACACGGCGAAGCGGACTATATGCCATCTTCGTCAAAAACTGAATTTCTTCCACTTTTTCTTTGGATAACGGGCTTTTTACCAACCGGGTCTGATTCTTTATAAAACGACGTATTTCTTTCCCGTAGTCTTCTTCCTTAATGTCATTGCTTTTCAGCCACGAAAAAAATCCGGTGTCTTCTAAGGCAGTAAACAAACATTGTTTGATATCTTTTCTGAAAAAAGCCAGTGCTTTCTCTAACAATACCATATAATTTTGATAGGTTGTCATGCTGTAGCCTTTAAATAATGCTTCGTTTTTTCGCATCCACACAAGAAATTCTTTTGTGTCAAGATTTTTTACCGGCTCATAACGCTTTAAAATCTCGTCCGTGTGTGCCGTCTGCCGGATAGGCACATTCCAATCGCTGTATTGTTCAAAATAAGCAACCATCTCCTCATACTGCTCATAAGTCATATGATTTTCTAAACCGTACAAAGCAATCATCTCATGATAATCATTCACTTGAAAATCATGTTCAGAAATAGCATACATAAAATATTCTCTTGTTTCATCCACTGAAAACTGACAGACAAATGCCAGATGAATAATCTGTTCTCTTTTTGGCAACGACTGTCCATGAATACCAAACCATTTTTGAATGGTTGGACGTGAGGCGATTTTTGCCTTTGACACTTTATCATAAAAGTTATGATAAGCATTTTGCCTAACCTCATCCTCAATTACTTGATTGAGCGGTTTTTCGGTTGTTTTCCATTTTTCAATCATGAAACGGTCGCATTTCATAAAACACTTTTGCATCATTTCATGAAAAATACGTCTCTTTTCTTCCTCTTCCATTATGTTCTCCTATTATGATAGTGAATCTAAGTCACCATTAAATTTAACTTTTGATTTCTTTTTCTTTGGCACCGGTTTTGGCGTAACTGTCGGTCTTGGCGTGGCAACAGTTTTTTTCTTTCCTTTGCTAATCGTAAGCCGCAGCGTTTTTTTCGATACATCGGAATACGTTTTCCCCGCCGGAATATTCTGTTCAATCACCGTACCTTTCGCCTTTTTGCTGTATTTTGTTTGGAAACGCACGGTCAAACCTTCGTCTTTTAATTTCTTCAGATTCTCTACTGCCGCCTTTTTTTCTAACCCGACATAATTTTCAATTGTGACCGTATATGGTGTTGCTGTTGACGTTGGTACACTTGTTACCGGCATTGTTGTTTGAGGGGCAGCCACCACCGGTCTTTTGTTTATTTCCGATTTGTTTTGAAAGACAGAAATAACGACCACAAGCAGAACCGCAATCAAACCTGCTATAAATATTTTGGAAGCAGTTCTTCCTTTTTTGCGTCCATTTTTCTTATCATAAAAATCATCGATTTCACGCATAATATGAGCCGTATTAAAAGGATGATGTGTTGTATTATCTTTATCAGCATTTGCTTTGCCTGAAAATTCTGATAAATCTTTTTTCTCATATAGCATTTCAAATAATTCATCCATTGTTTGGAACCGGTCTTTCGCATCAACGAAAAGTCCTCGCTCAATCACGTGAATTTCATACTCACTTAAACCTGTGCCATAAAATTCATGCAGCGGTTTCATATGGTCCGCAATCATTCGTTCAACCGAATCATCCGGGTCAATTCCGGTAATCGCAAAATATATGGTCGCACACAGCGAATAAACATCTGTAAACGCTCCTTGTTTTCCTCGCTGCCTGCACTGCTCAATTGGTGCATAGCCACGCTTGTAAACAAGCGTTAATTCCTTGTTTCTCTGTTCTTCAAAATTTCTTGCCTCACCAAAATCAATAAGCTGAATACTTCCACCTTTTGTCACCATTAAATTATCCGGGCTGATATCACGGTGAATAATTCCTTCTTTATGTATCACGCAGAGAGACTCTATCACAGGTTTTAATTTTGTAAGGATATCTTCTCCCTTCATCGTCCCATAATTTCTAACATATTTTTTCAGACTCTCCCCCTCAACATATTCCATTACAATATATGAAATCGAATCAACAACAAAAAAGTCACGGGCAGAGGCAATTCCATCCAGGGCATAAAAACGAGCAGCCATCTTCACTTCACGCTGTGCTACTTTCCGGTCTTTTTCACTGCTGTTTTCATACTCTTTAATCGCCACCGGAACATCAATTAAAGTGTCCATTGCCTTGTAGGTTGTTCCAAAGCCACCACTGCCAAGTGTACACTCAATCACATAACGATTATTTAGTTTTGTTCCTTTTGTTAATTCGTATCCCATGGTTTGCTAAATCCTTTTTGTTTTACTCTTACTGTACACTCTTTTTTTGTTTTGCACCCGGTAGCTTCGAATTCGAAAGCTTATCTTTCCCCTTCTAGGTGTGTACTTAAAGTTTAATGTAGTATTCTTCTTAATCTTATATTTGGATAAAGGAATTTTCTTGTATTTCTTTTTTCCAAACCGAACCCACATTTGCAAATATGGGTCAGAACATGATTTTAACTGAATACTTATATAATGGATTCCATCCGTTGTTATTTTTCTTTTTAGCTTAAATGCCGGTGCTTTTCGTTTCAACATCAGTTTCTTTACATCCGAATAAACACCATACTGATAATTCTTCCCATTTAAGTAATAAGCACGCACTTTATAATAATAGTTTTTTGCATACTTTACTTTTGAGTCTGCAAAATTGCATTTATTCTTGAAACCATCTGCTATCTTTTGGTAGCCCTTGTTCTTTTTTGTTGAACGGTAAATCTCATAACCATCAGCCTGCTTTTGGTTGTTCCAAGAAATCTTAATCTGCTTTTTCTTTCCCGCTTTTAGCTTAAGATTTGTTACTTTTTGCGGGATTGATGGTGCATTTGTACTCCTTGTTTGCGGAGTTTTTGTTGATGTAGCTGCAGTAGGTGTCATACTTGGTGTTGGAGGAGCACTTGGATAAATCGCTCCCTCTTTTGCCACAAATTCAATTCCGGTAACCGTAAGAGAATCTAAATCTTCTGGCCACGTCGTTAATGGTTGTATCGTAATTCCCACAATTGGAATCGCATGTTCGATTTCCTGCCCCCACCCTGTTGTATATGTAAAAGAAAGCGGCATGACAGCTTCCAATTCTTTTTTCTCACATGGTCTATATTGATACAATGGCTTATTTGCTTCTACACCTTTATAGTTAATTACTGCATCTGAATATCCATCTAGTTCTTCTAAATTGGTTTGTATAACAAATTTAATCGAATCCATTATGTTATTTCCCCAAGAATTTTCTTCCTTATCTTTATATTGAATTCGGTATCGAATTTTTACTTCCTTATAATTTTCCACCCGATACCAATTCTCATTTAATTCGTCCTTTAAATCAAAATAAATCCAATTTTTATGAAAGCTTGTTTGATAACGTAATAAATCCACTTGATAATTTCTTACTGCCCCCGTCTTATAAGACTTATCAATACCCGACGAACTTGTCGGATATGGCGTAGGCATGGTTTTTACGGGAGTGGTCGACGGAATTGGCGATGGCGTTGATTCACCATAATGTACATTCTCATAAGGAATAAACATTATAGATGTTATTTCTAATTCTTCAACTTCACGTGGCCAGTAGTAATTTGCATTCCTAGAACTATGATAATAGTTCGCAATCGAAATATGGAAATAAAATTTATATGGATTTAATTCACCATTTAAATATTTCCCCCACTTAACACAATTCATTTCACCTAATGATACACGCTGTTTACGCTTGTTTTTTGAAGCGTTATCAGCCATAAAATCTGTAGTCTCCTGATAGGTCTCTCGATATCCAATGCTACAACTAATGTAATCATAATACCATTCTTCTTCACTCACGTTTTCCGTAACTCTTGATTGCTCATCTTTTAACTTTAATTGATAGGTAAACTCAACGGAAGAATAATATTTTGCCGTTTCTCTATTAAGCATCTCCTCTGACATTTCAATTACTATGTCACCTCCCGTCACCACCGTTTTTTGCCCAGACAAATCAACAGAAAGCGGCTGTATTTCATCTCCATCTTTATAAGAAACATTATTTTCAACTGCTTTCATCTCTTTTATTTCTCTTTGATTATATGGGCACGCAATACCAATAAACAATGCAACCACAAGAAAAACTGCTATCCTTTTCTTTCGACTCCTCATCTTAATATATTCTCCTCTAACTCAATAATAATAAAACAAAAATTGTACTTAATGATTATATCATAATTCCGTCCATTTTGCTTTGTATTTTTTTCAAAAGCAACGCAAACCTCATCTTCTATCCAAAAGCAGCACACCTAAAAAATTACATTTAACCCTCTTGCATATTTTTGTTATTTATAGTATATTATAGATAGTAATTGGGGTATGTGTTTGCGGACACATACTTAAAGGAGTCGGAGAAATCCGGCTCCTTTTAAATTGGTTCAATCATGACCACCAGCTCAGCTGGTGGTTTCCTCTGCGGCTATAAGCCTGTG